>JAIKWF010000100.1 GCA_024685005.1 Lachnospiraceae bacterium | reverse complement strand
AAATAGATGTAACAACGCCGGAGGGATTTGAACAGTTTAAGGCATTCTACCGGACGACTATGAGTTCTGTATATGATGCTCAGTATCCGGACAAGATGAGATCAAACTCAGGAGCTGCTATTGAATTGGATTTAAATGGTTCAGATGGCATGAAAAAACTAGTCGAGTTTGCAAATCGTTGGTTGGAGGGATAAGTTCAATAGTGGCAAGCAATGCATCGGTGTACACCTGATGCTAATTGGCAAGCAATGCAAAGTGGATCCACTTTACAATCTTGCCGCTTGTTGGGGTTCGCCCCAATCCCCGGATCATCTGCCGGGCAGATGGCGACGCAGACTGAGTCCGCTACTTTTTGCCACGACCTTTCTTTGGCAACATGTTCCTATAGACGGAGGAATACTTTTCAACAAGAGTCGTAAAGAACTGAACCTCCGCAGGATCCATTTTGTTAAAGTTCATTCCAAGCTGCTTGCTCAAAGTTGTAAGAGTTGCCTTCATAGGATCTGTAGCAACAGCATATTCTTTTACAATATCGATTACCTCTGTCAGAGGATTATTGTCATCGCCGGTTTCTACATCCCGGCGATGGTTTTCTTTTATGTCTTTTGCAATCGCGGAGATATCTTCACAGATCAGTCTGCTGAAATAATCATCCTCGTTGATCTCACAAGCTTTAAGGGTTTGTATATAATGATCGGAGTCCGGAACCTCATCTCGGAGCTGGAGTCGACTTCGCATTAAGGCAACAAAACTGTTGAGGTTATGGATCTGCATAGCGGCCAGGGAGTCGATATATATTTCTGTGTCACTCATCAATTTCCAGAAATCAGGATGCTTGATGATCTCACAAAGAAGACGGTTGTTCACGGTTCCGCTTTTCAAAATCCTGATGGTATCATCATCAAGTCTTAAGTTTGCAATCTCAGACAGCCCCTCTTCCCTATTCTCGGTTAATCCTAAAATGTAATCGGTAGAGACTCCATAAAACTGTGCAAGCTTTATAATGGTCGTATGCGTAATATCTTTGAAGTCGTTCACTTCATAACTGCCGAGTGCCGATCTTGACAGTCCGGTTTTTTCTGCAAGTTCCTCGAGACTAAGATTCTTTTCTTTTCGTAAATCTTTCAGCTTTTCTGAAATGGTCAAATTGATTTTCATATAAACTCTCTCTTACAAAACATATCGAACATGCGTTCTTTATCATAATAACAGTTTTGTCTAAGACCCGTCAAGGTGAAATTCCGTTATCGTGGAAATTCATCTTTATTTGAAAATAATCCTACCTCTCGGATATACGGGATGAGGCCTTCAAAACCAGTAAACTTCAAAACATAGCAAGCGAACCTTGAAAACTGAATCAGCATTCCAAACGGATACCGGGTCGGGGAAGCCAAGCGATTAAACATGAAATTGATGAGCGGGCCAAGACCGGACAAAACGTCGTTTATGAAAAAACGACAGGAACGGGTTTGGGTGAAAATGCGAAAACTGTATTTGACAAAGGCTCTGAGATTTGAAAAATCTCACGAGTCGCAGCCCCGGGATTTATCCCGGCTTTGGGGATTGGGGAATACCCCAACAAGCCGCAAAAGTGTGTCGGTACATACCGACGCACTGCTTGCGAAATTGCATCCGGTGATCACCGATGCCCTGCTTGCGACTTTTGAAAACCATATTTTAGCCATAAATGAACATAGATTGGAAAAATGAAAGGAAGGTATGAAAATGAACGTATTTAAAGCGGTAAAAGAAAACGTAACACCCATGGATGCCGCAAGGTTCTATGGGATTAAGATCAACCGGCGTGGCATGTGTTCATGTCCGTTTCATAACGATAAGAATCCAAGTATGAAGATCGACGCAAAAATCGGTGGCGGGTTTTACTGTTTCGGATGCCAGGAAGCCGGTGACGTTATTGATCTTGTTGCAAAACTTCGTGGGGTCGGCAAATACGAAGCAGCGAAAATCCTTGCCGGTGATTTTGATATTACTTATGAAGATTCTTGCGGAAAATCGGTAACGGAAATCTCCGAAGAGGAAAAAGAACGGATTAAGAAGAGGCAGGATGACAAAGAGTTTGCTGAAAGAAAGAGAGACCTTTGTCAGCTGATCCTTAAGGTTATGTCAGAGATGCGAGAAGAAAAGTTCCTGGCTGAAGAAAGGGCCATGAAAGTCCTTGAAGATGATGAAACCTATATCTGGGTCATCAACAGACTCGATCGTATTGAGGACGATTATGAATACATCCTCGATCATACGGATGCCAAATTAAAAGGAGTTATTGACGATATTGAGAAGGGGGTCATGGCGTATGCAGGAGAATTTATCGAGATCCGTAACAGAAGTAAAAGAGCTTCTTGAAAAGACCAAGAACGGAAAGCCTTTCTCCACGATTGATAATGCGGCTATCATCTTCAGGGAAGATCCGACCTTTAAGGGGTATCTAAAGAATAATCTATTTAGAGAACGTATCGAGCTTACCGGACAGATGCCCTGGCAGAGAGTTACAACGGACGTAACAGATATGGATGACATTCATATCCGGCATCATATAGAAGTGAACTATCAGCTTACCAATGACAAGAAGATCAGGGAGGGAATGCAGATCATTGCATCAGTGAACAGCTACCACCCTGTTCGGGATCATCTTGATTCACTTGTTTGGGATGGAACTGAAAGAATCCGGTTCGTCTTACACCACTTTCTGGGAGCCGCTACAGATGATTACACCTATGAGAGCATGAAGCTGTTTCTGCTTGGAGCAATAAACCGTGTATTCCATCCGGGATGTAAGTTTGAGTACATGCTCTGTCTCGTGGGCGGTCAGGGAGTCGGTAAATCATCTTTTATAAGATTTCTCGCCGGCTGTGACGAATGGTTCTGTGATGATATAAAACGTCTCGATGACGAGAAGATTTATGAACATCTTGTGGGCCACTGGATCCTTGAGATTGCCGAGATGCTGGCTCTCAATAATGCAAAGTGTAACGAGGCTACCAAGGCATTCCTTTCAAGACAGTATGATAACTTCCGTCTGCCCTATGGATACAGAGCCGAGGACAGACCGAGACAGTGTGTGTTTGCCGGTACTTCGAATATCGTCCACTTCCTTCCGAATGACAGGAGCGGCAATCGAAGATTTTTACCGATCATGTGTAACGCAGAGAAGGCTGAGGTGCATATTCTTGAAAACGAAGAAGAATCCCGCAAGTACATCAGTCAGCTTTGGGCCGAAGCTATGCACATCTATAAAACGGAGAATCCTAAGCTCAGGCTTCCCAAGGAGATTGAGAAGAACCTTGCTAAGTACCAGGAGCCTTTCATGCAGGAAGATACCTGGGCGGATCTCATCAAGGCTTTTCTGGAGGATTATGAAGGAAACATTGTCTGTACGCAGATGCTTTACCGCGAGGCTCTCGATATGTATGGGATGCCTAACAGGATCGAGACTTCTCAGATCATGGAGATTATGAGCGGCATTCCCGGATGGATCCGCTTCAACAATCCAAGAAAGTTTAAAAACTACAAAAGACAAAAGGGCTGGGAACGGGTGACAACCACTCCCGACAACCAGCCTGACAACCAAGTGCCTGAAAGTGATTTCAAACAGATCTCATTAGAAGATGTTCCGTTTGAAACTCCGTAGATTCAGGCACTTTTCTTTTTTCAGCAGAGTGTGATTTGAAATAAAAAAGATTTTCGCCACACGGTTGCCGGACTTGGTTGCCGAGGAAAAGAAAACGGGAAAGGAGGTGAACAGGCTGCCTGACAGCGATATTTATGACGGAGGACCAGAATCTTGAGATCGTAAAAGTAATTAAGAGCATAGAAACACAACTGGAGTCATTGCAAATACAGGAAAAGATGGGTATCATAAATGCAAGCGACGCCGGGATTGAACGCGACATGCTTAATCAGAAAGAGCGTATGCTCAAAGAACGTCTGGTTAGCAATCAGCATCTTACAGCGGACGGGACACCGCGTGCTATAAG
>JAIKWF010000081.1 GCA_024685005.1 Lachnospiraceae bacterium | reverse complement strand
CCCTGAAAGCTCTTGTGAAGAGTCTTAAGAACAAGAAGGCAACCATAAAGGTGAAAAAGAGCCTTTTTGCCAAGTATAAGGCTGCTTTGAAGAAGGCCGGATTTAAGGGAAAACTTAAGAAGATTAAATAAGATAGAGGAGTTCACGATCGAATTCATTCTCCTAATCTAAATATCAGGTACAAATACGCCTATTCGTTAAACGGACTGATTCTTTCGCAAGAATCAATAATGAGTCCAGGCTGGATTGGCATTTTATATTTTTCCAAAACGCGGAAATTCTTAGTCGCCCGCTTTCCGGGAGAGATACTCTTTTTTATTTCAATGGGATAGAGAGCATCTGTTTTTACATAGATCAGGTCAATTTCTTTTTGGTCTTTATCCCTGTAATAGTACAGATATTCCTTTGGGTCCATATTGTAAGAGTAGAAATTCTTTATCAATTCGCTGACAACATATGTTTCATAAAAAGCACCACCCATTGCACCGTTTTGAAGCATCTCAGCTGTCGGCCACTTACAAAGATACGGCATAATATCATTTTGCGTCCAAAATTGCAATCAGATGCCGTTTTGGTCGCTAGACGGTGTCGTTTAATTAAAATGAAATGGAACTCATTTTCACATGATTGGTTGTCTCTAGCGCAATTCCTGAAAATATCAGTCGTGGGAAGTTTACGCGCAACTTGAAAAAAGATGTTCTATGCTGTATACTGATTCAGTTGCAGAAAAAATGGTGCGCAATTGGTGCGCTGAGGGCAGGAATGATCTGAAAAGCCCGAAAAATAAAGGAGTGTAGGAGAAAAATGAAACTAGGCATAGTGGGTCTGCCCAACGTGGGCAAGAGTACCTTATTTAATTCGCTAACAAAAGCAGGAGCGCTTGCGGCAAATTATCCGTTTGCGACGATAGACCCTAATATCGGGATCGTTGCAGTGCCGGATGAGAGACTGCAGCTTCTCGGAGATCTGTATCATTCCAAGAAAGTAACACCCGCAACGATAGAGTTTGTGGATATCGCAGGACTGGTAAAGGGTGCATCCAAGGGCGAGGGCCTGGGCAACCAGTTTTTGTCCAATATCCGCGAGGTGGATGCCATCGTGCATGTTGTACGCTGCTTTGAGGACGATAATGTAGTTCATGTGGACGGCAGCGTGGATCCGGTCAGGGATATTGAGACCATTAATCTGGAGCTGATCTTTTCCGATATTGAGATCCTTGAAAGAAGGATTGCAAAAGTGGTTCGCGGCGCCCGGAATGATAAGAAACTTGCCAAGGAAGAGGATCTCCTCAAACGCCTTAAGGCGCATCTTGAGGACGGAAAGCAGGCGAAAACATTCGAGCTGGCAGATGAGGAAGAAGAGGAGCTGTATGCTACTTACAATCTGCTCACCGGAAAGCCCACGATCTTTGCTGCAAACGTAGCAGAGGATGATCTGGCGGATGATGGAGCCTCCAATCCTTATGTTGCTAAGGTAAGAGAGTTTGCCAGGGAAGATGGAGACGGCGTGTTCGTAATCTGCGCAGAGATCGAGCAGGAGCTCTCCGAGCTTTCGGAAGAGGAAAAGGCAGAGTATTTAAAGGACCTTGGAGCAGAGAGTTCCGGCCTTGATAAACTGATTGCTGCGTCCTATGATCTTTTGGGGCTTATGAGCTTTCTTACAAGTGGAGAGGACGAAACACGTGCATGGACGATCAAAAAGGGAACCAAGGCTCCCCAGGCAGCGGGAAAGATCCATACCGACTTTGAGAGAGGCTTCATCAAAGCCGAGGTTGTCAATTACAAAGATCTCCTGGAGCAGGGATCCCTTGCCGCAGCCAGAGAGAAGGGCCTCGTAGGCATGGAAGGAAAAGAGTACGTCGTGCAGGATGGGGATGTGATTCTGTTCAGGTTCAATGTATAATCCCCCAAGGAGGAGAGCATGCAGGATATGATGCAGGCGGGAGACATTGCGTTTCCGCATCTTGGAATATATCTTACAAATGTTCCGAAAGGGATCTATATAGGCAATTTTTTCATTGCATTTTACGGCGTGATCATTGCCCTTGGTATGATCGGAGGGTTGTCCCTTGCTAACTATGAAAGCAACCGTTTGGGCAAACCCAAGGATTTCTGGTGGGAGATCGCAGCGCCTTTGATGTTTTTATCCGTCCTGGGCGCCAGAGTTTATTACGTGATCTTTTTCTGGGACTACTACGGATCCCATTTAAATGAGCTTTTGGATATCCGCGGAGGCGGGCTTGCCATTTACGGCGGTGTGATCGCCGGCTTCCTTACCATCTTTATTATTTGCCGCATTCGGAAACTGGGCTATTTTGAGATGATGGATACGGCGGTTTTGGGCCTTCTGGTGGGCCAGATCATGGGACGCTGGGGAAATTTTACCAACAGGGAGGTCTTTGGCGGCTATACGGACAATATCTTTGCCATGCGACTGCCTCTTGAAGCGGTGCGTCAGAGAGACGTGACGGATGAGCTGATGAGCCACGTGACGGGGCAGATCAATTATATTCAGGTGCATCCCACCTTCTTTTATGAGGGAGGCCTGAATGCTATTCTTTTGCTGATCATGTGGTGCTATCGGAAGCACAAGAAGTTTAAGGGCGAGATCTGCCTGATGTATTTGGGCGGATACGGTCTGATCCGTTATTTTGTGGAGGGGATCAGAACCGATCAGCTGAAGATCGGCCATACGAATATTGCCGTTTCCCAAATGCTGGGACTGATCCTTTTTGTAGGATCACTCATTGCGGAAGTGGTGGTAAGAGCGGTTATTTTGAGAAAGGAAAAGATCGAAGAGAAAATCGACTGACCGGGAACGACCGGCACCGGACAAAATTGAAAAAAAGCGCGAAAAATCGGCATTTTTGCCGGTTTTTTTTATGCGAAAAATTTTAATTTTTTCTTAATTATGGGTTGCAATAAAGGGGTAAATAGTATATAGTAGTGAATGTAAGTGGTAACCAAGTGGATGATTTGTGGCGGAAAGTGGTTCAAAACATGTTCAAAGGAGAGTACAGCCATACAATCGATACAAAGGGACGGATGATCATGCCGTCGAAATATCGAGAACTCTTAGGGGACGTGTTTACTATCACCAGAGGGTTTGACAAGTGCCTTATGGCATTTGATCAGGCAGGATGGGAGAACTTCGAGCAGAAGATCAGAAGCCTTCCTGTAAGCAAGCCCAGCGCCAGAAAAGCACAAAGATACTTTATCGGTGGTTCTCAGGATGTGGAGATCGATAAACAGGGAAGAGCTCTTATACCGGCGGTTTTGAGGGAACATGCCGGACTTGGAAAAGAGATCGTTCTCATGGGCGTCGGTAACTACATTGAGATCTGGGATAAAGCCACTTGGGAAAGCGAAGGATGCTTTGATGACTTTTCTACAGTAGCACAAGAGCTTGATGAGCTCGGAATTGAGTTGTAATGGAAAATGGGATTCGTTTTTTACATAAATCTGTGCTACTTGAAGAAGTCATCAGAGAACTGCGCGTCAAGCCGGAAGGGGTTTACGTAGACGGAACCCTGGGCGGCGCGGGACATTCAGAGCAGATCGCAAAGCTCCTTACCACGGGGCGGCTGATCGGGATCGACCAGGATGCAGATGCCATTAAGGCAGCATCCGAGAGACTGGCTCCGTATCAAGAGAAGGTTACGATCTGCCGGGATAATTACGAGAATATCGGCCGGGTGATGGATGAAAACAGCATTCCGAAGGCGGACGGTATTCTGTTAGATCTGGGGGTTTCCTCCTATCAGCTTGATACGCTGGAGAGGGGCTTTTCCTATAAGGAAGATGCACCGCTGGATATGCGGATGGATCAAAGAAGCAGCCTCACGGCGGAGGTCATCGTAAACGAATATCCGAGGGAAGAACTTACCAGAATCCTAAGAGTCTACGGCGAAGAAAAGTTCGCAGCCAACATTGCGAAGCACATCGTCGGGGCCAGAGAGAAGGAACGGATCACCACCACAGGGCAGCTGAATGAACTGATCAAAGCAGCGATACCTGCCAAGATGCGGCAGAGCGGAGGACATCCTTCCAAGAGAACATTCCAGGCGATACGAATTGCCTGCAACAGGGAACTGGAAGTGCTGGAAAACAGCATCGACGAGATGATCGACAGGCTGGCAAGCGGCGGAAGGTTATGCATTATCACGTTTCACTCCTTGGAAGACCGGATCGTAAAGAACAAAATGAAGACGGCAGAGAAGCCGTGCATATGCCCGCCGGAGTTTCCGGTTTGCGTATGCGGAAGGACTTCCAAAGGGAAATGCATCACCAACAAACCGATCCTTCCGTCGGAAGAAGAAATGGAGTTTAATCCCAGATCAAAAAGTGCTAAGCTAAGGGTTTTTGAGAAAGTATAAAGAGTAGCAACACGTGAGGGATTTTTGAAAAAGTATAAAGAGTAACAGGAGACACACAGGTATGAAGGCAGAAGTAAGAAGGGAACAGAGCAGGCGAAGAGGGATGCGCGGACAGGATGGCAGATATGACTACCAGTTTGGCAGCGCAGCGCCTGCTCGCATTCCCGCAAGGACAACAGCCCCTGCAAGGGCGCCTCAGCGTCCGGCGAGAAAAGTCAGCGAGCAGACAAGGAAGAATCGTGAAAGAGCCAAGGGAATGAACCTGGGCATCGTGATCTCCTTTATGTTCGTCATGACTGTTTTCGGCATGTCCTTATTTGGAGAGCTTTTCCTTCAGGCTAAGAACACCGAGCTTCGCAGAGAGATCGCTTCGATGAAGAGCGAACTGAATACCCTTAAGATGGAGAATGAGGAAGAGTATAGCCGCATCATGGGTTCGGTGGATATGCAGCAGATCAAAAACCGTGCGATTGACGATCTGGGAATGCAATACGCACAGAGCGGTCAGGTGATCGTGGTGCCGGATGCGACAGATGATTACGTGCATCAGTACAAAGATCTTCCTTAAGAGAGGTTATGAGTAAGAAAAAAAGAGGTAAAAGGCGTCCGCCCCTGACCAGGGAAGAGCGTCTGAGAAAAGAACATCGGGAGCGCAGGAAGCTTTTCAGAAGCATGAAGGAGAAGCTGTTCTGGTTTGTGGGGATCGTGTTCATCGCCTTTGTGTTGCTTGGATTCAGAATTGTTTATATCAGTAAAGAAAAAGGGGACGAATACACAAAACAGGTTCTTCTGCATCAGCAGTACGACAGCAGGACATTGCCCTTTAAGAGGGGAGAGATCCTGGATGCGGGAGAAAACAAACTGGCATACAGCGAAAAGGTCTACAATCTGATTCTTGATGCCAACGAGATCAATTCCAGCAAGAAAGAAGATGCGCTTTCAGAGACGATGAAAGCGCTTTCGACATACTTTCAGATTGATACCACGGAGGTTGCCGCTTTTATTAAGGATAATCCTCACAGCATGTATCGTGTGATCAAAAAGAGGATTTCCTACGACATTGTGGAGCCTTTTTTACAGGCAAAGGAAGAAAACAAATCCATTTGCGGTATCTGGTTTGAAGAAGAGTATAAGAGAAAATATCCCTGCGGCACCATGGCATCTGCCCTCATCGGTTTTTCCGGTACGGACAACAACGGGCAGTGCGGTCTGGAAAAATATTACGACGACACGCTGAACGGCTCAAACGGCAGGGAATACGGATATTTTACGGAAGAGTCTACCCTGGAGCGGACCACCATTCCCGCAAGGGATGGTGATACCCTGGTGACCAGCCTGGATATCAATCTCCAGAATATTGTAGAGAAGTACATGGACGGTTTCGTCGCTGCCCACAGAGGCGAGTACCGCGAAGGTGAAGACGGTGTTAAGAATATGGGGATCATCATGATGAACCCCAAAACCGGCGAGATCCTTGCCATGGCGGATTATCCGAATTTTGATCTGAATGATCCTTATGATATGACCAAGTTTTTAAGTCAGGGCGAGATCGATGCCATGGACGAGGAAGCAAGACTTGATTATCTCAACGGGATCTGGAGGAATTTCTGTATCTCGGATACCTATGAGCCGGGATCTGTAGCAAAATCCATGACCATTGCGGCGGGCCTTGATTCCGGCGCCCTGGCAGGAACGGAGAGCTTTTTCTGCGGCGGTAAGCTGACAGTCAGCGGCCATGAGATCAAATGTCATAAGCATTCCGGACATGGAATGGTGAATCTTTCCCAGGCCCTCGAGCAGTCCTGTAACGTGGCGCTGATGCAGATCGGTGAGATGGAAGGCAAAGATACCTTAATGAAGTATCTTTACAATTTCAATATGGGACTGAAGACCAATATCGATCTTTCCGGTGAGGCCAGAACCGACAGCCTTGTGTACAAGCCGGAAAACATGGTGGCATCTGACCTTGCGATCTCTACTTTCGGTCAGGGTTATAACGTCAGCATGATCCAGATGGTATCGGCATTTTGTTCCATAGTAAACGGCGGCAAGTATTATCAGCCCCATCTGGTAACGGAAATCCGGGATTCGGCAGGAACGACCCTGAAAAAGATTGAGCCCAGAATGCTGAAGCAGACCATCTCAGCTACCACTTCCGATACCATGAGAGAGTATCTTACCAATGTTTGTCTGAAGGGTACCGGTAAAACAGCGGTTCCCGCAGGATATGTCATCGGCGGTAAGACGGGTACGGCAGAGCGCCAGCCCCGTGACGGTATCAACTATGTCATGTCCTTTATGGGTTTTGCCCCGGTGGATGATCCCCAGGTGGTGATCTATTGCGTGATCGACCGTCCTAACGTTGAGGACCAGCCGCATTCCACTCTGGCACAGGACGTTGTAAAGGACATTTTGACGGAGGCGCTTCCTTACCTTCATATTTACAGGACGGAAGAGCTTACCGAGGAACAGATCAGAGAACTGGAAGAGAAGAATCTTCTTTCCGTTTCCGAAAACGGTGTAAACAAACAGGACACCGAGACGACTGAGGATGCGCAGGAGCCGGCTGAGCCGGTGAACCAGTATGATCCGGAAACCGGAGCGCTCATCGATCCTTCAACCGGCCTGCCGGTACAGACAGAGGAAGATGACGGGACGCCTTCTTCCGATCTGGGTGGTCTGATCGGTATTGAAAATGATCCTGCCAAGGCGCTGGATGACGACAGCAGGATCGGCCCGCCGAATGCTTCCGGCTTAGGAGGTTCCTCCGGCGGAAACAGCGGGATCGGCGCAGGCGCTGCGGTAGGCGCAGGAGATCTGGATGTGGATTACCAGCAGGATAATTCTCCTTCGGACACGCAGCAGGCCCCCTCACCGGGCGGTGAGACTACAGTTGATTTTGGAGCCGGAGTCGGTTTTTAGAGATCCGGTTAGTCCATAAAGAAAACCAGGTGTCATATGTCAGTTTATGATACCAACGGCGGCTTCCGTTTCCCTCCTTTCGCGGATGCCGCCGTTTTTCTTGAAAAAAGAAGTAATATGTGTTAGGTTTGATAAGGAAATTTTTTTGCAAAGAGGTGGATGATCCCAATGAATGCATTATGGAAAAAAGTATTGATCGTCGGAACGGGTAAAAGCGGTATCGCAGCAGCTTCTTTGGTTGCAGGCTGCGGCGGATGCGCTGTTTTATTCGATGAAAATGAGACTATTGATAAAGAGGCCTGCAGGCAGCAGGTTTTGGGAAAAGTAAAGGATAAAAACAGCTGCGGGGAGATCGCGGTGCTCACCGGCCTTTCCAATCTGACGAAGGAGTATCTGAAGGACTTTACCCTGGCGGTTTTAAGCCCCGGCGTGCCCACGGATCAGGCTGTTGCAAATCTGCTCCGGGAAAATGATCTTCCCATCTGGGGGGAGATCGAGATGGCGTGGAGCCTGGAAAAGGGTCGCGTCCTTGCTATTACCGGTACCAACGGTAAAACCACTACCACATCTCTTTTGGGCAGTATTATGAAGCGGGCGGTGAAAAACGTCCTGGTGGTAGGAAATATCGGTACCCCTTATACGGAAGAGGTACAAAAAAGCGACGGGGATTCCTGTACCGTTGCAGAGATTTCCTCTTTCCAGCTGGAGACTACCCATGACTTTCACCCGGTTGTTTCTGCAATTTTGAATCTGACCCCGGATCATCTGAATCGCCATCATACCATGGAGAATTATGTCCGGGCAAAGCAGGATATCACGAAAAAGCAGACAAAGGAAGATGTCTGCGTATTAAATGCGGATGATCCCTATACGGAGGCCTTTTTGCCCCAGTGTCCTGCAAGGGTAGTGCTGTTTTCTTCTTCAAAGGAGCTTGCCGACGGATTCTTTTATAAAGAAGGAGTGATCTACCGGGCCCAAAGCGGTAAGGCGGAGCGCCTTTTGGCCATGGATGAGACCAGGCTTTTGGGCGTCCACAATGCGGAAAACATCATGGCTGCCGTTGCCATGGCTGATGCGGCAGGGGTTCCCATGGATACCATTCTTGCTGCTGTAAAGGTGTTTACCGCGGTGGAGCACAGGATCGAGTTCGTTTCCACTGTGGACGGCGTGGATTATTATAATGATTCAAAGGGTACCAATCCCGATGCCGCCATCAAGGCGGTCAATGCCATGGTGAAACCTACCTGGCTCATTGGCGGCGGCTATGATAAAGACAGTACGTATGACGAATGGATCGAATCCTTCGGAGACAAAATCCGGGGACTGGTGCTTTTGGGACAGACAAAGGAAAAAATTGCTGCTTGCGCAAAGGAGCACGGTTTTGAGCCTGTCTTTATGACAGAGACCTTTGAAGAGGCGGTTAATCTGTGCCGGGAAAAAGCGGTTTCCGGCGAGGCGGTATTGCTTTCTCCGGCCTGTGCAAGCTGGGGAATGTTCAAAAACTATGAGCAGCGGGGGGAGATCTTCAAGGAGCTTGTTCATTCGTTTGAAGGGAAGGAGTGACGGTCGTGGCCGAAAGAAGAAAGAAAAAGGTCAAAGCCGAGAATTTCTTTGATTTCACATTGCTTTTTACAGTGCTTTTTCTGATCCTGTTCGGATTGGTGGTGCTGTATTCCGTCAGCTCTTATGAGGCAAATATCAAATTCGGAGACGGAATGCATTATTTAAAGAACCAGTCCAAGGCGACGGTTTTGGGTCTTGTGGCCATGGTATTTGCCGTTGTCATTGATTATCACATATGGGAGCGGTTTGCTTTTGCGGCTTATGTGTTTTCCCTCGGAACCATTTTTCTGATCTTAACACCCCTTGGAAGAGAGTTTAACGGTGCAAGGCGCTGGATCTTTATCGGGCCCTTGTCCATTCAGCCTGCGGAGATCGTGAAGGTTGGGCTGATCATTTTTCTGGCGGCGCTGATCGCCAAAATGGGGAAGGGGATCAAGACAGGGAGTGCCTTTTGGACTATTCTGGGGATCACGGCTGTTCCCTGCTTTTTGCTTTTGGTGATCACAAGGAACCTGAGTTCCGCCCTGATCGTTGCAGGTATCGCCGCAGTGATCCTGTTCATGGCGGATCCTTCTTATTTGAAATACATTCTTTCCGCTGTTGCGGTTGCCTTTATTGCGTTGCTTTTGGTTATGAATGCCCTTAGCAAATCGGAAAAAATGGAAGGAAAAGGCGACTTCAGACAGGCCAGAGTGGTAGCCTGGCTGCATCCGGAGGAGTTTGAGGAAGAGAGCAGTTTCCAGACCATTCAGGGTCTGTATGCCATCGGCTCCGGCGGTATGTTCGGAAAAGGGCTGGGCGAAAGCATTCAGAAGATGAAGCTCCCGGAGGCCCAGAACGACATGGTATTTTCCATTATCTGCGAGGAACTGGGAGCCTTTGGCGGTATCTGCGTCATTGCGCTTTTTGCCCTTTTGATCTACCGGTGCATGCTGATCGCCATAAATGCGCCGGATGCCTTCGGCGCCCTGCTGGTGGTGGGGGTGATGGGGCATTTTGCCCTACAGGTTGTTTTGAATATCGCCGTGGTGACCAACACCATTCCAAATACCGGTGTAACCCTGCCTTTTATCAGCTATGGCGGAACTTCGGTGGTATTTTTGCTCTGCGAGATCGGCATTGTGCTGAATGTATCCATGCGGATACGCAAACAGGAACAGCTGGCAGGGTAAGTGTGGTAGGATATCGTAATGGAACGGGAATTTGACAGAAGAAAAATCATAGCGGTCATGATCCTGATCGTTCTTGTGATCATCATAGGCAGTATCGTCTATTTGCTTACGGAATACAAGGTGACGGATGTGATCGTAGAGGGGAATGTGCATTATACCTCCGAAGAGATCAAGGAGATGGTCCTCCCCGGCGGCATCAGGGACAACAGTCTGTACCTGCGGCTTTTTTACAAGCACCGGAATATCAAGGATGTTCCCTTCATTGAGACCATGGATGTGGACATCGTTACCCACCATGCCATCAAAGTGACTGTTTATGAAAAAGCCCTTGCCGGGTGTCTGGAATATCTGGGACAGTATCTTTATTTTGATAAAGACGGTATTGTGGTGGAATCCTCCGCCCTGCCTACGGAAGGCGTACCGCTGATCAAGGGTCTGACCTTTGACAGTGTACTTTTGCATGAGCCCCTTCCCGTGGAAGATGACCGGATCTTTGCGGAAATTTTGAAGGTAACACAGCTTCTTTCCAAATATAATCTGTCTGCGGATCAGATTTTTTTCTCCAATAAAGGAAACGTGACGCTGTATTTCGAAAAAGTCCGGGTAGACATGGGCGGCGAGGCCAATGTGGACGAGAAAGTCATGCAGCTGCGGGAGATTTTACCCAATCTTGCAGGAAAATGCGGCATTCTTCATATGGAGAACTATGATAAGGACACTACGAAGGTCACTTTTGTGCCGGATGAATAAAAAATTGCAAAAATTGTTGATTATTCTGTCAAAAAATCGTATGATGTTATGTGTGAGTTTTTATAGAGTGGGAGAATGAAGGAGGAATTTGTTTTGATAGAAGTTCAATCCAACAATTCAGACCAGACTGCCCGGATCATTGTGGCAGGGGTCGGCGGCGCCGGTAATAATGCGGTTGATCGTATGATAGATGAGCAGATCATGGGGGTTGAATTTGTTTCGATCAACACTGACCAACAGGCACTTCGTCTTAACAAAGCACCCAAACATCTGCAAATAGGAGAAAAGCTGACCAAGGGACTCGGCGCAGGCGCTAAGCCTGAGATCGGAGAGAAGGCAGCTGAAGAGAGTATAGAAGAGATCGCAGCTACCCTGAAGGGTGCAGATATGGTATTCGTTACCTGCGGAATGGGCGGCGGTACCGGTACGGGAGCAGCTCCCATTGTTGCCAAAATGGCAAAGGAAGCCGGCATCCTGACTATCGGTGTTGTGACCAAACCTTTTCACTTTGAAGCGAAGACCCGTATGAACAATGCACAGATGGGTATCGAGAATCTGAGGGGCAATGTGGATACACTGATCGTGATCCCCAATGACAAGCTCCTTGAGATCGTAGATCGCAGAACTTCCCTTCCCGATGCATTGAAGAAGGCGGACGAAGTTCTTCAGCAGTGCGTACAGGGTATTACGGATCTGATCAATACACCGGCAGTCATCAATCTTGACTTTGCGGATGTGCAGACTGTTATGCGTGATAAAGGTATCGCTCATGTGGGTATCGGAACGGGTACCGGTGACGAGAAGGCAATGGAAGCCATTAAGATGGCGGTTGCTTCTCCTTTGCTTGAGACGACCATCGCAGGTGCTACCGATATTATTTTGAATATTTCCGGAGATGTTTCTCTGATCGAAGTAAATGAAGCTACTGAGTATGTCAATGATCTCATCGGTGAAGATGTGAATCTGATCTTCGGTGCCAAGTATGATGAAGAGATGCATGATATGTGTACCATCACCGTTATTGCCACCGGTATTGATGAGAAGAATAAGGATGTGGGAAGAACGGCAGCTTCCAGAATCAAGAGCGCCAGCGCTTCTTTGTCCAGCCCGGGAACAGCCAGCAAGCTTCAGGCTCCCATCCTGATGGGTGCTAATCCGGCAGCTGCAAGGCTTCAGTCCGGACGTGGAACCAACGTGGGAACAGGTGCCATTCCTGCTTCCGCCATCAACAATCTGGCAAAGAATCCCCAGCAGCCTAAGCGTGAGCCGAAGCAGAAGGTGGATTCAGGATCCCTGAAGATCCCGGATTTCCTGCAAAGATCCAAAGATTGATAGTCGACCAGCTTGGTCTATATAAGAGAAATGCAAAACAGATCAGTGACCGTTACGGATAAAGCGGTCACTGATTTTCGATTACACAGTTGTTTTCAGGCCGAAAGGAAAGGGAGAGCCGGTGGGAGAGAAGCCAGAAGTTTCGGTGGTCATGCCGTGTTATAACAGTAAAGATACCATCAGGCAGGCCATAGATTCCGTATATGCACAGTCAGTTCCGGTCAATCTGTATGTCATCGACGACTGTTCCTCGGACGGGACAAAGAGCGTACTTGCGCCCTATCTGCAGCGGGAGAATTTTTTTTATCTTCGTAATGATGAGAATATGGGTGTGGCAAAGAGCAGGATGCGGGGTGTTGCGGCGGCAGACACTCCTTTTATCGCATTTCTGGACTCGGATGACTGGTGGGAACCTGAAAAGCTGTCTGTGCAGCTTGCGAAAATGAAAGAGAAAAAGGCTGTCCTTTCTTCTACGGGCAGAGAACTGATGAAGGCAGATGGAAGCAGCACCGGCCGCATCATCGGTATCCCGGAGCAGATGGATCTGAAACGGATCCTTCAATCCAATTACCTGAACTGCTCTGCTGTGATGGTGGATCGAAACGTGATGTTAGCGTATCCCATGGAGCATGATGACAGTCATGAGGATTATATTTCCTGGATCCGTATCATCCGGGAGACGGGACCGGCTGTGGGAATTGATGCGCCGCTTTTGAAATACAGACTTTCCCAGGGAGGAAAATCACGCAATAAATTCAAATCCGCCCTTATGAATTATAAAGTCTATCGTTACTGCGGATACGGGGTCTTCCGGTCTCTTTTGTACTTTTTGTCTTATGCAATTTGCGGAGTGAAAAAATACTATTTATGAATCTGAAGTTTATGGCCAGACAGATGGCTAAGATGATCATTCAGCACCTGATCCTGCCGGTAAGCTACGGAGCGGCAAAGAAAAATGAGATCAAAGCCGGCCGTTTTATCTTTGCGGATGCACATCATGACAGCCGGCCGGAGAGTATGGACAGGCTGTTTTGGTATCTGAAAAGAGAGCAGGAAGAAGGGGGCAGAGAATATGAGATCCTGGAGTTTTACCGGGATTTCGGCAAGCTGTCCGCTTCCGCCCAGCTGCGGGAGTCGGTTTCTTTTATGAAGCTGTACGCCACTGCCGGGGCTGTTATTTTATGCGATAATTTCCTGCCGGTCTCTTCCTGCAAAAAGCGTCCCGAAACAAAGGTGATCCAGCTTTGGCACGGAGCGGGGGCGTTTAAAAAGTTCGGTTATGATGCACCGGATGACATTCCGGCTTATTATAAGGGGAATGTGTTTGCGAATTATGATGTGGTGACGGTGTCTGCACCTAAGTGTATCGGGCCTTTTCAAAGCGCCATGCGCCAGCCGGAGGGTGTGGTGCGGGCGACAGGCATTGCAAGGATGGATGCCTGGAAAGATGAAGCCCATCTGAAACAGTGCAGGGAAGCATTTTTGCGCAATTATCCGGATGCAGCAGGGAAAAAGGTACTGCTGTGGGCTCCCACTTTTCGGGGGAATGCCGGCGTGCCCAGATTGGAGGGTCTTGCGGAGCTGAAAAGGGCGGCAGAGGAGCTGGGAGATGAGTGGTATCTGATCATTTCGTTGCATCCCCATCTTCTGACTTATGCTGATTATGCCTCTTACAGGCAGCCCATGGGCACCATGGAAATCCTGCCCTGCGCCGATCTGGTGATCACGGATTATTCCTCCATCCTCTATGATGCATCCCTTTTGCAAAAAAGGCTTCTTTTGTTTATGCCGGATGCAAAACTGTATGAGGAAGACCGGGGCTTTTATATGCAGCCGGCGGAGATACCGGCAGAGCGGGTTCTGGATCCGAAGGATCTTTCGGATGCCATCGAAAAAACATGGAAAGAATATGATTTTGACAGGCAGAATGCGTTTTGCATGTCCTATCTGTCAGCCTGCGACGGGCAGGCCTGCAGCAGGATCGCGGCGTTTTTGCACTGAAAGGAAAGAATATGAAAAAGGCTGGAATCGCTTTTTTTCTGAAGGTTGTGCTTCCCCTGTGGTACAGGATCGCCTGCCTTTTTGAAAAAAAGCAGGCATCGGTTCTGTTTCTGGAGATCCGGTACCGGGAGATCACGGACAATCTGCGGCTTTTGCAAAAAGCCTGTGAAAAGCAGGAAGGCATGCGTAGCGAAGTATTTTTCCTCCAAACGGGAGAAGGCAGCATGGCTTCTTATTTACGGCGCTGCCTTTCCATGGTCAGGTATCTGGCCCGGGCAAAGGTGGTTTTTGTGGATGAGAGCAGTGATGTTCTGGCCGCCATTCCCATCCGAAAGGAAACCTCCGTGGTGCAGTGCTGGCACGCCTGCGGTGCCTTTAAGCGCTTTGGACATGGGATCGGGAAGCTGGAGCGGGAATACTACGGTCCCTATGCATTTGTGACAGTGTCCTCCCCGACCATGGTGCCTTTTTATGCAGATGCCATGAACCAGCCGGCGGAAAAGATCCTGCCTTTGGGGATCAGCCGGACGGATCGATTTTTTGATGAAGCGTTTTGCCGGGACAGCCGGGAGAAGGTTGAAAAAATGATACCGGAGACAAAAGGAAAAAAGGTGATCCTGCTGGCCCCCACTTTTCGGGGGAATGTGGCAAATGCAAAGATGCCGCCTCTGCCGGATCTGTCTTATATGAAAGAGGCATTAGGAGATTGGTGCGTGATGCTGTTTAAAGGACATCCGGCCTTCCCGGAAAAGATCCGTGTGCCGGAGGATGCGGCGGATTTTTGTTTTGATGTCAGCGGCAGGCTTTCCATTGAGGAGCTGATGCCTGCGGCGGATTACTGCATTACGGATTATTCCTCTCTGATCTTTGAGTTTGCGTTGTTTGACAGGCCCATCCTGTTTTTTGCGCCGGATCTGTCGGACTATGATGATAAGAGAGGCTTTTATCACAGCATACAGGACCTGGATGCCGGAGAGATCTACCGGGATACGAAGGAGCTGACGGAGGGGCTTGTTTCCGAGCTTTCCTGCAATGAGCAGGGCATGCGGGAGGAAAGCGCCAAAAGGCTTTCAGCCTTCCGGGAAAAGTTTATGCAAAGCTGCGACGGACATGCCACGGAGCGGATCATGGAGCGGGCAGGGCTTTTTGCAAAGTCGTCGAAAGGGTGAACGAAAAAGGGTTTGGCAGGGGTGGCTTTTCGGACTGCTGCCCTTCGGACTGGCGATTTATTACATGCAGTTCGGGGCCTATCTGTCCAATATCGTGGCAGCTGCTCTGACGGGTTCGCTGCAATGGTACTGCGTAAACGGCCTGATGATGGGACGGGAAAAGATAAGTCCCATGAAAAAACACAGGGCGCTGTTTCTGACGGTGCTTGCCTATACGGTTTGCGAGCATCTGACCTGGATCGCATCCTGTATCTGGTGGGAAGCAAGCCTTGATAATCCGTATATCTGGACGGATTTTCTGCTGACCATGACATTCCCGCCCCTTCTTTTGTGTTTGCGCCAAAAGAGGGAAGGCGAAAAGGTTATAAATGAGAATCAATGAGGTGAACATACCATGAAGGCAAACCTGAAAAAAATGGTGGGTTATTACAAGCCTTATATGGGGGCTTTTTTCCTGGATCTGTTTTTTGCTTTTGCAGCATCCATGATCAGTCTGGTGATCCCGCTGGTGGTACGTTATATTACAAATGATGTAACAAAGCTGGAACCGGCGGCTGCCATGGAAAAGATCCTGCCCCTGGGGGGCTTTATGATCCTGCTGGCACTGCTGCAGCTGGGCGCCAATTTTTTTGTGGCCTATGTGGGCCATGTGATGGGCGCGAAAATGGAATATGATATGCGTGCGGAGATCTTTGAGCATTATCAGAAGCTTTCCTT
Organism: Lachnospiraceae bacterium; assembly: GCA_024685005.1. Classification (GTDB taxonomy): domain Bacteria; phylum Bacillota; class Clostridia; order Lachnospirales; family Lachnospiraceae; genus RGIG7926. The sequence goes on along the minus strand of JAIKWF010000081.1, from coordinate 42,046 downwards.
TTCTTTTTACGATGATCAGAAAGTGGGAGGGCTCATGAGCAGGATCACCAGCGATCTGTTTGAGATCACGGAGCTTTTGCATCACGGGCCGGAGGATCTGGCCATCTCCTTTATCAAGATCGTGGGTGCTTTTATCATTCTGTCCCGGATCAGCGGGTATATGACCCTGGCGGCTTTTGTGCTTCTGCCGGTGATGTTTGTATATGCCTTTGCCATGAACCGGCGGATGAAGCGGGCCTTTAAGGAAAACAGGGTGCAGATCGGCAATATCAATGCCCAGATCGAAGACAATCTTTCGGGGATCCGGGTGGTGAAATCCTTTGCCAACGAAGGGATTGAGCGGGAAAAATTCAAGGTCGGAAATGACGGCTTTTTGCGGGCAAAGAGAGAAAGCTACAAATACATGGGTCTGTATCACAGCGGTATGACTGCCTTTACCACCCTGATCAATGTGGTGGTCATCGTGGCAGGGGCTGTGCTGATGACGAAAAAAATGGTGGACGTGTCCGACTATATTACATTTTTGCTGTATATCAATGTATTTACAGAGCCCATCCGAAGGCTTATCGATTTTGCGGAGCAGTTCCAGAACGGATACTCCGGATTTGAGCGCTTTACGGAGATCCTGGCAGTGGAGCCTGATATCAAGGACAGCCCAGATGCTGAGGAACTTACGGATGTAAAAGGAGATATCGTGTTTGATGATGTATCCTTTAAATACAACGATACGGCTCACAGAGTCCTTAGGCACATCAACTTGTCCGTGGAGGCGGGCTCCTATGTGGCACTGGTGGGATCCTCCGGCGGGGGAAAAACCACGCTGTGCTCCCTGATCCCCAGATTTTACGATGTGACAAAGGGCAGCATCAGCATCGACGGAAAGGATATCCGGGATGTGACCCTTGCCAGTCTTCGCAGAAACATCGGTATCGTGCAGCAGGATGTATATCTGTTTGCGGGAACGGTTTTTGAAAATATCCTCTACGGCAAACCGGGGGCTTCCCGGGAAGAGGTGATGGAGGCGGCAAAGCTTGCCAATGCCCATGACTTTATCATGGAGCTGCCAAACGGCTATGATACGGATATCGGTCAGCGTGGGATCAAGCTCTCCGGCGGGCAAAAGCAGAGGCTTTCCATCGCCAGGGTGTTTTTGAAAAACCCGCCGATTTTGATCTTTGATGAGGCAACCAGCGCTTTGGATAATGAAAGCGAGAACATCGTAAAAGAGTCCCTGGAGCGGCTGGCTTCCCACAGGACCACCTTTGTCATCGCCCACAGGCTTTCTACCATCAAAAATGCCCAGCGGATCCTAGTGCTGACGGAAAAGGGCATCGAAGAGTCGGGAACCCACGATGAGCTGATGGCAAAAGACGGGATCTATGCCCAGCTGTATCAGTGGACAAAATAAAAGGCCGGAAAGGAGGAGGGGCTGTGAATTACATCGAGAATATCTATCTGTGTCTGGCGGCGCCTCTGCTGGTGGCCATCGGGTTTGCAACCTTTGAAAATGCATGCTACCTGACCCAGAACGGTTCCGCCAATCTCTGGCTTTTGCTGATCAGGGGCTTCGGAACGGGGGCCATGCATGTTTTGTGCGGTGTTATCACGGGCTTCTGGCCTTTACCATTACCATCCATTCGGTGTATAATATTCTGGTTTCCGGCAGAGGCAGATACATGATATTGGGCGCTGCCATCCCTCTTGGGGCCATCCTTTTATGCGGCCTTTTGAAAAACAGGATCCTGCGGCTCTATTCGGAGCGGTTTCGGGAGATCCTGGAAGGGGATTTCTGATCAGGATAAAAGATTCGGTTTCGGGGTGGGAAAAACCGTAAATCCGGTATCTTATCTATTTTTTACGGATGAAAAGCGAGCAGCGGGGCAACGATACAGACGAATAAGCCCGAGACCGGCGGGGGGCGGATGAGGGGCTATTGTAATACTAAAAAAAGGGGAAAAATGAAATGTGTAAGAAACAAAATGGAAGAGGCAGGAAGATTCTGGCGTTTGCGATAGCGTGCATCATGACGCTTTCGCTGATCCCGGGAGATGTGCTTGCAAAAGACGGCGCACCTGAGGGCAAGCCGGAAGATCAGATCCGGACAATGACGGTAAGCCAGGCGGGATGCACCTACGGAGAAAAGCTTCCTGCGCCGGTTTGCAGCGCAGACGGACAGCAGCTGGATATGACCAAAGCTACCGTCAGCTACAACGGAACGCTTCGAAGCGGCAAAACCTATGAGGCGAATAAGGCGCCTACCGATGCGGGGACCTATAAAGAGATCGTCAGGATCGAGACGGAATCCGGTATTTTTGTTGGAGAATCCGGCAGCTTTGTGATCCAACCGGCAGATCTTGCCAAGGCAAAGGTGAAGTTGGGGGATGCCCTTACTTATAACACCCACACCCAGACCCAGAAGGTGGCGAAGGTGACATTGGGAGGAAAGACAGTTCCCACCTCCGATTACAAGGTCACCGGCAATAAAGGGAAAGCAGCGGGAAGTTATACCCTGACCGTGGCGGTGAAGCGGGAGTACAATTATACCGGAAAGGTCACCAAGAAGTTTTCCATTGCCAAAAAAGTCATTCAACCTACAGTGGTCGTAGGCGGCAATTTTTCCTATACGGGAAAAGAGATCAAACCTGCCATTACCGTAAAGGACGGGAATAAAACCGTTTCAAAGTCGGAGTATACCGTAAGCTATTCCAACAACGTGAATGCAGGAACGGGAAAGATCACCGTAAAGGATAAATCCGGCGGCAATTACAAATTCAACAATGTGGATACCTCTTTTACCATTGCGAAAGCAGCGGGCAATATGACCGTAAAGGTGAAAAAGCAGGTAAAAGCAAAGAAGTCCAAGCTGAAAAAGAAGGCTAAGAAAGTTAAGGCAGGGAAACTTTTTTCAGTAAAGAATGCCAGGGGAAAGGTAACCTATAAGCTGAAATCCGTTTCAAAGAAAAAGAAGAAAAAATATTTCAAGATTTCGAAAAAGGGAAATCTTACCCTGAAGAAGGGCCTGAAAAAAGGAAAATACAAAGTAAAGATCAGTGTTACCGATACCGGCAATGCCAATACGCTTCCTACAAGCAGCATTGTAACGGTGAAGGTGAGAGTAAAATAAATTCCATATGACCCGAAAGGACAGGTGCAATTGCACGCCTGTCCTTTTTTTGCGCGATAAAAATCAGAATAAATATGCAGACAGGGGTGGGAGATAATGAGAAGGACCTGAATAATACGGCGACAACCATACCGTTTATGTCGGAAGGTGCTTCCATGAACGTGGTCACCAATGCAAAGAACACCACGGTCAGAGACGTGCTTCCCTTATATCAGCTGACGGAGATCCGCCTTACAGCAGGGGAAGATTACAATGAACTTATGACGGGAGATGCCTTCAATCTCAGCGCTTTCCAGACGGAAGGATACAATGATTACAATGTACCCTTTAACGGATATGATCCGGATGAGGGTTACTGGGCTCTTTGTGATGTGAACGGAAATGTACTGCAATCCTCCGAACTGGCGGAGATTGTGGTCAATCCCGCAACCGGCAGAACTTCGCTGAAGGCAAAGAAAGCGGGAGAAGTTTACATTAAGTGGCTTCTGTCCGATGATGCGGAGTATAACTGCATCCATGGTCAACCGGTATCTGCCAAATTCAATCAACCCAAATATCCCATCGTGGAGTTTGTGATCTCCGAGGCTTCCGAGGATCTTAGCGGCTACAGAGTGGAGACAAAACCCACAGCTGCTGCCACCGTCGGAGAAGGTCTGAACCTGACAAATGCTGTTTCACCTGTAGTTTATGACAATGAGGACCGCATTGTTTCCAGAGCGGCAACCTTTGAAAACCGTGATCTTACCAGCAACGCAGCAGTGATCGACGATAACGGCGTGGGAGCCACCGTAAAGGTGACCGTAAAATAAGTTAACACACACTAAATGCAGAATAGAGTGTAAAGAAAGACTGCCGCACAGAGGGATGCGGCAGTTTTTCTTAGAATGAAAACGATACCATCCGCGGGGAATCTGTGGTACAATCATTGACAGATGTATCGGGAGGTGGATATGAACAGAAAGAATGAGGCTACCATAGAATTCAGGTTTTATGAGATCCCCAAAGACGAATGTGCCCTGGCGCTCATCGGAGACAAGTGGAAGCGCCTTTACGGAATGGATGTCAAAAATCTGCATTTCCACAATCTGTTAGAGATCGGATACTGCTTTGACGGTCATGGGGTGGTAGGATTTGAAACCGACCGGCTGATCTACGATTCCGGGACGCTGACTGTGATCCCTTCCAACTATCCGCATACCACGATCTCCAAAGAGATCGATTACTGGGAGTATCTGTTTGTGGATGTGGACAGCCTGATAAGAGAGATTTATCCGGATGATATCGTAAGACAGACGGAAAACCTTGCCATCATAAACAGGCGGGCCGTTATGCTGAAAGGAGAAGAGGTGCCGGATCTGGAATGGATCCTGTGCAAGATCCTGCGGGAATTCCGGGACAAAAAACGAGGCTATCGGGAGATCACAAAGGATCTTTTAAAAACGTTTCTGATGGAGATGATCCGGACCTGCAGGGAGGATGAGGCGAAAGAAGAAGTGAGTACGGATCGGGCGATCCATGGATTTGAGCAGATCGTTCCGGCCCTTCGCTTTATCGATGAAAATTATTCAAAGAACCTGAAAGTGTCGGACCTGGCCAGGGTATGCGGTGTTTCGGAAGTTCATTTGCGGCGGCATTTCTGCGATTTCGTAAAGCTGCCTCCGATGGATTATGTAAACCTTGTACGTATCCAGAAATCCTGCGAGATCATGCAGAAGAACAACTATTCCATGGACAGGATCGCAGAGGAGTGCGGGTTTTCTTCGGTCTCAACGTTTAATAGAAATTTTCGAAAATTTATGAACAATACCCCGTATCAATGGAAAATAGGGAAAACAAATTACAAATCGAGGCTTCTTGACCAGAATATTCTGGCCATCAGAGGATGGTAAATGTTCGAATTTGCGCTTTTTTTTGCCGAATTGCAGCTTGTATTGTGAGCGATTTTTGTATATTATGTACAATGTAACGAAATAAAAAGCGTTCTGAGTTGGATGAAATATACAGAAAGCTTTTATGAAACCAGTTGGGAGGGCATGTTATGAAAAGAAAAATGTTATCGATGATCCTTGCGGTTTCCGTCGGTGCAATGGCACTGTGCGGATGTGGCTCAGGCGGAGATGCGGCTAAGACGGATGCTCCTGCTGAAGATGCCGGTGACGACGCTGCGGCTGATGCCGGTGACGACGCTGCGGCTGATGCCGGTGACAGCGGTGAAGATTCCGGCGCGGCAGTCGCAGACGTTTCTTCCGAAGGCGAGCACGAGCTGTCTGTTTATGCATGGGATGCAAACTTCAACATTCCTGCACTGAAGGCAGCTGAGAAAGCTTTCCAGGCGAAGGATCCTGACTTCAAGCTGAACATTGTTGAGCAGTCAGGTTCTCAGGATGTAGAGCAGGCTGTAACCCTTGCAGCTTCCTCAGGAGACTATGGTGCACTGCCTGATATCGTATTATTCCAGGACCACTACATCCAGAAGTTCGTTGCGGATTATCCGGATGCATGGCAGGATCTGGAAGGTGCTGACATCAATTGGGATGATTTCGGTGAAGAAAAATTATCCTACAGCACCATCGGCGGCAAGCACTACGGTGCACCTGTTGATAACGGTACCGCAATCTTTGCTTATCGTACCGATATCCTTGAGCAGTGCGGATATACCATTGATGATGTAACAGGTATTACCTGGGACAGATGGCTTGAGATCGCAAGAGAAGTTAAGGATAAAACAGGAATGGCTCTTCTTTCCATGGACCACTCCGGCGACGATCTTCCTTACATGCTGATGCAGGCAGAAGGACAGTCTCAGTGGAAAGACAACACCACACCTGATCTTGTAGGCAATGAGACCTTCAAGAAAGTACTTGAAGTAATCGTACAGGGCGCAAAGGACGGCACCATCATCCTTGCAAACTCCTGGAGTGAGTACACCGATCAGACCATCATGGGCGATCAGGTTGCAGGCGTTATGAACGGTAACTGGATCATTCCTACCATCGAACAGGTTAGCGATAACAGCGGTAAGTGGGCACTGACCACCATCCCTACTCTTGATGGAAGCAACCAGGGTTATGCATCCAACGGTGGATCTTCTCTTTACATCACCGGAAACTGCGACAAGCCGGATCTTGCTAAGGACTTCCTTGCATACACATTCGGTGGCGGCGAAGGTTCCAAGGATACCTACGATGCAGCTCTGAAGGACGGCGGCGTTATCACCTGCTGCCTCTCCGCAGGTACATCTGATGTTTACAAAGAAGGCGTTGACTTCTTTGACGGACAGGCAATCTACTCCGATATCGTTGAGATGGGTGGCAGCGTTCCCGTAGTACAGCAGAGTGACTTCCACTACAACCTGAGAACTCTGGTTGGTAATGCGATCACCAACACTGTTAACGGTGCTAACCTTGATGACGAGATTAAAGCAGCTCAGGAGCAGATCGAATTTGAGATCGCCGGAAGCCAGAATTAATCAAAGTCAGTAATTCAAATGAACCATCTTATGAACGGGGAACGCTAATTCGTTCCCCGTTTGTTACAAAGTGAGAAATGAAAGGGGGCATTTACTTGAAAGAGAAAAAGCCTAGTACAGTAAGACATAAGCAGGAAGTTGCCGGATGGTTGTTCCTTCTTCTCGGCACGGTCCTGATCATCATTTTCCAGTTCTGGCCGATGATCTCCGCATTCCTGACTTCCTTCAAGACCGGCTCGGCAGCTAACATGAAGTTTGCTGATCCGATCGTGTTTAACTATTCCAGAATGATGAAGGATAAGTTGTTCGTTACATCCCTGAAGAACACTTTCCTGTATCTGATCGTACAGGTACCCATCATGCTGTTGGTGGCACTTTTGCTTGCGCACCTTTTGAACAACAAGGATCTGAAATTCCGCGGGGTATTCCGTACCTGTGTATTCCTTCCCTGCTCTATTTCCCTTGTTTCCTACTCCCTGATCTTTAAATCCCTGTTTGCAACACAGGGTCTGATCAACTCCATTTTGATGAAGTTACATCTTATCTCAGATAACATCAACTGGTTGGGAACCACTTCCACAGCACGTATGGTAATCATCATTGCGTTGATCTGGCGGTGGACAGGTTACAATATGGTATTCTATCTGGCTGGTATGCAGAATATCGAGTATTCCCTTTATGAGGCAGCCCGAATCGACGGCGCTGACGGATGGAAGACATTCTGGCATATTACAGTGCCCCTGCTGAAACCGGTCATCATCATGACAGTGATCCTTTCCATTAACGGAACACTGCAGCTGTTTGATGAGTCCGTAAACCTGACAGGCGGCGGCCCTGCAGGAACCACGCAGACCATGTCACATTATATTTACAACAATGCATTCGGTACCGGCGTTGCCAACTTCGGTTATGCATCCGCGATGTCCTTTGTAGTATTTATCATGGTTGCAATCCTGGCAGTTATCAATCTGAAAGTAGGTGATACACGTGACTAATAAAAAACAAAAAAGCGATATGAGTGCAAGCCAAAAAAGGTTGATCCCGTCTTATATTTTCCTTACCATCGTGTCCATCCTTTCGGTATTTCCGATTTACTGGATGATGACGGCGGCTACCAATAATACCGCTGATGTGGCAAGGGGTAAAATGTTTTTCGGAACGGAAGCAGCTACAAACTTTACCAATCTGGTCAAAGAAACAAATCTTTGGCAGGGTATGGGAAACTCCTTTAAGTATGCGGCAATCCAGACAATCCTTTGTCTGATCGTCTGCTCCCTGGCCGGTTACGGTTTCGAACTTTACCATGATGAGAAAAAGGATCTGCTCTTCGGTATCCTGCTGATGGGTATGATGATCCCCGGCGTGGCAACCATGATCCCGCTGTTCTCCATGATGAGCCATCTGCATTTGCTTAACACATCTGCAGGTTTCGTGCTCCCGGCAGTTTCTACACCGTTTATGATCATGATGTTCAGGCAGAACTCGAGAAACTTCCCTGTGGATATTTTTGAGGCTGCCCGTATCGACGGTCTTTCGGAGTTTGCCATCTTCTATAAGATGTATATGCCCATCATGAAGGCAACCTACGCAGCAGCAGCGGTTATCATCTTCATGAACGCATGGAATTCCTATCTGTGGCCCCGTGTCGTAATGACAGAAAATAAGGCACAGACCATGCCGATCCTGATCGCCAACATGGCGAACGGTTACTCGGTTGATTACGGTAAGCTGATGATGGGCGTATTGTTCAGTACAATTCCTACATTGGTAATCTTCTTCGTACTGCAGAAGAGATTTACGGAAGGTATTACCGGTGCAGTAAAATAAGTAAGATTTATAATTCCCCGGAGGTCGTGAATGAAAGCATTTGATTTTAATATTGTAAGGGATCCGAAGGTGTTCTGTGAAAACAGACTGCCTGCACATAGCGATCATGTCGCTTATGCATCCCGCCAGGAACTGGAAGCGCAGGAAAGCTCGCTTAAGATTTCGCTGGACGGTCTGTGGAAATTCAGATATTCCAAAAATCCTGAGCTGGCTGAAGATGGATTCTGGGAAACATCCTGTAACACAGAAGATTGGGATGACATCAGAGTTCCCGCACACATTCAGTTTGAGGGATACGGAAAACCGCAATATTGCAACACGGCTTACCCGTGGGATGGCTGCGAAGATATCGTTCCGGGCCAGATCCCGGAAAAATTCAATCCAGTTGCAGACTACGTTACATTTTTCACCATTCCCAATTCTGCGAAGGGGATGCCTTTGCGCATCTCCTTCGAGGGGGTGGAAAGCGGTTTTGCACTGTGGCTGAACGGAATCTATATCGGCTACAGTGAAAACTCCTTTGATCCGGCAGATTTTGATCTGACACCGGCAGTAAAAGAGGGAGTAAACAAACTGGCAGTACGCGTGTTTCGCTGGACATCAGGTGCCTGGACGGAGGATCAGGATTTCTACCGTTTCAGCGGCATTTTCAGAAGCGTATCTCTGTACTTTATTCCTACGGTACATATCAGTGATATTTCTCTGGTTCCCCTTGTATCGGACGATTTTAAAACAGGAATATTGGAAAGTACTTTCACCGTGGAGGGAGAAGGCAATCTTCGTCTGTCTCTTTCTGACGGAGAAAAAGTAATGAAAGAAGTTTCCATCCCCGTTAAAGAGGGTGAGAACAAAAACTCCCTGGATCTGGGAGAAGTGAAGCTTTGGAGCGCCGAAGACCCCAAGCTCTATGAGGTGATGCTCACCTTAGAGGATGGAGAGGGCAATGTAAAAGAAGTGATCCGTCAGATGATCGGTTTCAGACGCTTTGAAGTAAAGGATGGCCTGATGCTTTTGAACGGAAAACGTATTGTGTTCAAGGGCGTTAACAGACATGACTTTAATACCCATTCCGGCCGTGTTCCGGATGCGGCAGCCATGGAAAAAGACATCCTTACCATGAAGAAGAATAATATCAATGCTGTCAGGACCAGCCATTATCCTTCCGGCTCGGCCCTGTATGGATTGTGTGATCGTTACGGGATCTATCTGATCGCGGAAAACAATATGGAAACCCACGGAACCTGGGATGCTTACATACGTAAGAGAGCGGATCTTTCTTTCGTGATCCCCAAGGATAATGATGACTGGATGGGCAGCCTTTTAGACAGAGTCAACCAGTGTTATCAGAGAGATAAGAATCACCCCAGCATCCTGATCTGGTCCTGCGGGAATGAAGCCTTCGGCGGCAAGGTCATTTATGAAATGAGTCAGCTGTTCCGGAAGCTGGATCCCCACAGAGTGGTCCATTATGAAGGAATTTTCAACGACAGAAGTTATCCCGATACGAGCGATATAGAAAGTCAGATGTATCCGTCTGTGGAAAAGATCAAAGAGTTTTTGGCAGAGCATCCGGGAAAACCCATGATCTGCTGCGAATATGCCCATGCAATGGGCAACTCCAATGGTGCGATCTTTAAATATACGGAGCTTGCTGACACGGAAGAAAGATATCAGGGTGGATTTATCTGGGATTATATCGATCAGTCCATCATGAAAAAAGACAGGTACGGAGAGTGGTTCCAGGCCTACGGCGGAGACCATGATGAAAGACCTACCGATTATGATTTTTCCGGAAACGGGATCGTGACTGCATCAAAGAGAGAAGCTTCACCCAAGATGCAGGAAGTAAAATACGTATATCAGAACATTTCGGTAACTTTCAAGCCGGAAGAAAATGCATTTACGGTAAGGAATAAGAACCTGTTTACAGACACAGGGATCTATACAGCAAGGATTTCTCTTTTCGAAGAAGGACGCAGAGTGCTGCAGCAGGATACGACCTGCAGCGTAGCGCCTCTTTCCGAGGGAGAGTTTAAGATTCCCGAAGCTTTTGCGGTAAAGATGCAGAATCTGAAAGAAGCTGCCGCATCTTTGGGCAAGAAGGAGCCGGAATTCGTGATCCGGGTATCCTTCCTTCTGGCAGAGGAAACAAGCTACGCCCCTGCCGGGCATGAGGTGGCCTTTGATGAGTATGTTTATAAGACTGCTTTTACCCCTTATTCCTGCAGCAAAAAGTTGCGTGTGGCTTACGGAAAAAACAATATCGGCGTTTTCGGAGAACACTTCAATGTGAAGTTTTCCGGTATTCTCGGCGGTCTTACTTCTTACGTATACGGCGGCAAAGAGATGATCAAGGAGATGGTAAAGCCCAACTTCTGGCGTGCACCCATTTCCAATGATAACGGAAATATGATGCAGCAGCGTTATGCACAGTGGAAGATCGCCAGCATGTATGTGGCGGCAAGAAGAGCAGAGCATAACGAAGAGGCTATGCCGGAGGTGACGGAAAAGGAAAACAGCGTTGTTGTATCCTTTAACTATTACATGCCCACCACGCCGGCATCCATGTGCAAGGTAAACTACGAAATATTCGGGGACGGCATGATCGAGACCACCCTTACTTACGATCCTGTTAAGGAGCTTGGAGATATGCCGGAATTCGGTATGATCATGAAGATCGATGCCGATTATGACAAACTGACCTGGTACGGACTCGGCCCGGCTGAGACCTATGAGGACCGCCAAAAGGGCGGTAAACTGGAGATCCATCAAATGGATGTGCCGGATCATATGCCGGAATACCTGGTTCCTCAGGAATGCGGCAATCATTGCGGCGTAAGGTATGCGAAGGTAACGGATCATACGGGACGCGGCATGATCTTTGAAGGGGACTCTATGTCATTCTCCGCACTTCCTTTCACACCACACGAGCTGGAAAATGCGGCGCACCCCTTTGAATTGCCAAAGATCCATTACACCGTGATCCGTGCTGCAAAGCAGCAGATGGGTGTCGGTGGTGATGACAGCTGGGGAGCAAAAACCCATCCGGAATATTTGTTGGATATAAGCAAAAAGATGGAGTTCACCTTTAGATTTAAAGGGATCTAGGAGGATAAGATGAAGATTACAGAAGAAAGACTGACCCAGGTTTACGGCAAAAACGCAGCCAGGGCAAAAGAAAGACTGGAAAATGTGGAATCGCATTATAAAGAACTGTTTGGCAGCGCTGAGCCGGATTTTTTCACCTCTCCGGGAAGAACCGAGATCATCGGTAATCATACCGATCATAACGGCGGAAAAGTGATCGCCGGCAGTATCTCCATGGACACCATTGCTGCGGCAGCACCCAGCGGAAATGATCTGGTCCGGATTGTTAGCGAAGGCTACCCGGGAGAGATCTGCATCGATCTGACCAAACTGGATGGAGAAAAGCCCGGCAACGGTACCTACCCGCTGGTAGTGGGCCTGATCAAAGGCATGCAGAATCAGGGATATCAGGTGGGCGGCTTTTGTGCTTATGTATCCACCGATGTGATCGCAGCCTCCGGCGTCAGCTCATCCGCATCCTTCGAGATGCTGATCTGCACCATGATCGATCATTTCTTTAACAGCGGAAAGATGAATTATATCGAATATGCCAAAGCAGGTCAGTACAGCGAGAATGAGTACTGGGGCAAAAAATCCGGCCTGATGGATCAGCTTGCCTGCGCTGTAGGCGGCGTGATCAAACTGGATTTCTCCGGTGAAGTCACCTATGAAAAAGTTGACTTTGATCTGGACAGCTTTGAATACGGATTCGTGCTGGTGAATTCCACCACATCCCATGCGGATCTGTCACCGGAATACAGCGCCGTACCGGAGGAAATGTTTGCGGTAGCCAATGCACTTTCCGTTAAGAGACTGTGCGATACTTCTTTAGAGGAGCTGATGGCCAATCTGAAAACCGTAAAAGAAAAGACAGGATGCGACAGAGGCATTTTGCGTGCCCTTCATTTCTTTACCGAGAATGAAAGAGTGGAAGCCATGGAGAAGGCCATGAAGGAAAAGGACAGCCAAGGTATCTTAAGACTGCTGCAGGCATCCGGCGATTCCTCCTACAAATTGCTGCAGAACTGCTATGTACCCGGTAAAAATGATGACCAGGGTGTGGCATTGAATCTTGGTGTATCGGAATATCTGAATCGTAAAATGAACGGCGTATGCAGGATTCACGGAGGCGGATTTGCCGGCGTGATCTTAGAATGTGTACCCGAAGAGCATGAGCAGGAATACATCGATTATATGACTGCATTTGCAGGCAGCGAAAATGTATATCCTATTCGGATCCGTAATATCGGAGCCGTGAAACTGTAAGAAACCACATGACAAAACCTGAAAACCGCCCGTATGGGCGGTTTTTTGTTATGGCGTTTTTCGCCGGCAACTGATAAATGCGGAAGGTGTGCGGAGAAAGCCGCCTGCAAAAAGGGCTTGTATAATTTCAAGCTCTGTTATATAGTAGAGAAAGAATCAGTCTTGTAAATCTCAACAATTTTCCCAAAACGAAATGAGGATAAAGGAGAACCGAATATGAGTGACATGCGTCAAAAGTATGAAACCTTGCCGCTTTCTACGTTAAAGGATCTGGCAAAAGGACGTAAGATCAAAGTGACGGGTCTGAAAAAAGCAGATCTGATCGAAGCTATGATCGAGAAAGACAGGGAAGAGACGGAAGCCGGAAATCCGCCGCAGGTAAAAAGCCTTGTGCCGAGAGAATCTGCTGATAAAGAAAAGCTGGCGGGACAGTTTTCGCCGGAGCTTGACAGCGGCGAGATCGCAAACGGTATCCTTGAGATCATGCCTGACGGTTTCGGATTTATCCGCTGCGAGAATTATCTTCCGGGTGAGCGGGACGTTTATGTGGCCCCTGCCCAGATCCGCAAATTCGGTATGAAGACGGGAGACATCCTTGAGGGAGCCCTGCGTACCAGAACCCAGGGTGAGAAGTTCGCAGCTCTTTTATATGTGACCAAGATCAACGGTCTTTCCCCGGATATCATTGCCATGCGTAAAAGCTTTGAGGAACTGACCCCTATTTTCCCCGATGAAAAGCTTCGTCTGGAGACAAGGAGTTCTTCCATTGCCATGCGTATCATGGACCTGATGTGCCCTGTGGGTAAAGGGCAGAGAGGTATGATCGTATCTCCGCCCAAAGCAGGTAAGACAACGCTCCTTAAAGAAGTGGCCAAGTCATTGAAACAGAATAATCCGGAAGTACATCTGATCATTTTGCTCATCGATGAGCGGCCGGAGGAAGTTACGGATATCAAGGAAGCCATAGAAGGACCCAATGTGGAAGTGATCTATTCCACCTTTGATGAACTGCCCGAGCATCATAAGAGAGTATCGGAGATGGTGATCGAGCGTGCCAAGAGACTGGTGGAGCTGAAAAAAGATGTGTGCATCCTTCTTGACTCCATTACCAGACTGACAAGGGCTTACAACCTGACGGTACCCCCTTCAGGAAGAACGTTATCAGGTGGTTTGGATCCTGCAGCGCTGCATATGCCCAAGCGGTTTTTCGGTGCAGCCAGAAATATGCGGGAAGGCGGATCCCTTACCATCCTTGCCACAGCCCTCATCGAAACCGGCTCAAAAATGGATGATGTGGTTTACGAGGAATTCAAGGGAACCGGTAACATGGAAATGGTCCTTGACAGAAAGCTGTCGGAAAAGAGGATCTTCCCTGCCATCGATATTCCCAGATCCAGCACCAGAAGAGAGGATCTGCTTTTGACGCCGGAGGAACAGGATGCGATTTCCGTGATCCGCAAGGCATTGAACGGATTAAAGCCGGAAGAAGCGGTAAATCAGGTCATCGACCTGTTTTCAAGGACCAAGAGCAATGCGGAATTCATTGCTATGGCCAAAAAGATGCGCTGGTATTGATAAAAGGATTTATCAGACCGCCCCTTTGCAATGGATTGCACGGGGGTGGTTTTTGTCAGGAGGAATTGTCATGGATATGAATCAGGTATATGTCACTCTGGATGAAATGTTTGCCTGCGGCAACAATGAAGAAGCGGAAGCATTTCTCATTGAGATGATGAAAGAGGCAGGTGCGCAGCAGGACTATAATTCTCTGATCATGCTGCTGAATGAAATGATCGGCTTTTGCAGGGAGACGGGACAGAAGGACAAGTCCATTGCCTACGCTTCCCAGGTGATCGAGTTGGAGCAGCGCCTTGGCATGGAGGGCACAGTTCCCTATGCAACCACTCTTTTAAATGTGGCAAATGCACTGCGGGCTGCCGGAAAGTTAGAGGAGGCTTACCGTTTTTACATGGAAGTGTTCCCCATCTATGACAATAACCTGCGGCCGGATGACTTTTATTATGCCAGTCTGTATAACAATTTAAGCCTTCTGCTGCAGGAAATGGGAGAGTATGAAGAAGCCATAGAGTGTCTGCAAAAGGCTCTGGTCCTTGCGGAAAGTACCCAGGGAAAGGAATTCGAGGTCTACGTGACCCACGCCAATATAGCATCCACTCTTTGCAAGCTGGCGCAGCTGGAAAAAGAAAAAGAGGAGAAAGCCGGCTTGATCATCGGAACCGATGTGCTGCCCAGATCCCGGGAGATCGCTTCGGAAGCGGCAAGGGAGGCGGAGGAAGCCATCGAAGGTTTCATGCATCAGCAGGTGAAGGATCAGCACATGGCTGCTGCTCTGACGGCTTATGCGGATGCCAGCGTGCTTCTGGGCAGATATCTGGAGGCAGAACGCTATCTGAAGGATGCAGCCGAAATGGTGCTGGCGGTTGTGGGAAAAACGGAAGCCTACGAGCGGATCCTGGAAAAATACCGCTACGTTCAAATGCATAAGGAAGAAGCTGCAAAAGAGGAAGAGGCCCCCGCAGTTTCGGAAGAAACAAAAAAGACGACAGAACAAACAGAAGCGGGGATTGCGGCTGCAACAGGCGAAGAGGAAGAGGCCGCGGACGCAAGCACCCTTAGTGGAATGGAACTGAGCCGCCGTTACTTTGAAGCATACGGCAAAAAAATGCTCTTTGACGGCTTCGGAGAATACCTGGACCGGATCGCAGCAGGACTTTGCGGCGAAGGCAGTGAATGTCTGGGATTTGATGATGCGCTGAGTCGGGATCATGATTTCGGACCGGGCTTTTGCCTGTGGCTGGATGATGAGACCTATGATGCCATCGGTAAGGACCTGCAAAAGGCTTATGACAGCCTGCCGAAGGAATTTCTGGGTGTGCGCCGAATGGAAACACCCCAGGGCATGGGAAGATGCGGCGTCTGCCGGATCAGCGATTATTTTCTGCGGATCCTGGGAAGCCGGAGGATCCCCGAAACCATGGAGCAGTGGCTTTCCATACCGGAAACAGCTCTTTGCACCGCTACGGCAGGGGAAATCTTTACCGATCCGCAGGGAACTTTTTCCGGGATGCTGGAAAAGATCGCCTATTATCCCGATGCAGTCTGGAGAAGACATGTGGCTCAGCAGATGACCCTGTTTTCCCAGTACGGACAGTATAACTATGTCAGAATGCTGAAGCGGGGAGACCGGGCAACCGCCACTTTGATGGTGGTAAAGGCCACGGAAGCAGCCATCAGGCTCTGCTATCTTTTAAACCGCACCTATGCACCCCACGATAAGTGGCTGCTGCGGGGAATGGAAACACTTTCCGTTATGCCCATGGCAGAGGATATCATGACAGCCCTTTTGAATAACCCCGATGTGCACAGAGAGCAGGAGGGCGTGGACCGGATCGCTCTCATCGAAAAACTGGCAGGGATGTTCTTAGAGCAGCTGAAAGCAGCGGGACTTTTGCCTTCGCAGGCGGAAGATACGTATCTTGCGGCCTATGGTGAGCAGGTTGCGTTTGGTACGGCAACGGAAGAAATAACGGGGGCAGCAAAGGAAAAGGAGAAGGTAAAATCAGCCCATGATGAAGGCATAAAAGGTGAGGCAGAGAGCATGCGGCGGAAGGCGGATGCCGTGAAGGCTTCGGAAAAGCTTGTGCTGGATTCCGGTTATACGAAAGAGGATATGATAGATGCCATCGTGAAAATGGAGTATCAGGCTTTTGACGAGGTGAAAAACGAAGGCGGCCGGGCTGACTGCCAGGACAATTTCGCGACCTTTGAGATCATGCGAAAAAGTCAGTATATGACCTGGAATGATGAAATGCTGAAGCAGTGGATCTATGACTTTAAGTGCAGCATGGATAAAGGCTGGAATCTGATCACGGAAAAGTACGCCAGAATGATGGAATCCACGGCGCCGGAAGAGTATGCAAAGCTGAAGGCGTCTTTACCTGAGATCTCACCTGAGAAAAAGCAGATCATCGAAGAGATCGTAAAAGTGCAGGTGCAGTGGATGGAGGAGTTTTCCGCCAGATATCCCAAGGTGGCGGGAGAGGCGAGAGTGATCCATACAAAGGAAGATTCGGCTTATAATACCAGCTATGAGACCTATCTTCGGGGAGAGATCAGCACCTATACAGATGAGATGCTGATGCTCTACGGAAGATTTATCGCTGCGTTGGCACAGGAAGGAAAGAACCTGGCTGCCATGACCATGGAAAATACAGTCCACATGTACGGTTATGCCGATCTTGATACGGCAGAGAAAAAGATGTGGTGATCAGGGCAGGGTTTTTAATCCGTTGATATCGATATCATCCCCGTCTTCCACGGGGATGATGATACAATTTTTTCCGTCAATGACCTGGGTGTGCACGGCTGCGGCCCGCTGGGGCTTTACCCGAAGGAAAATATCACACAAAAGGGCATGTTCACCCAGTTCTTTGGAAGGCTCTGATGCAAGAACGTCGGAAGGATCCGGAAGATCCGAAGCATCATCTGCAAGGTCCAGAGGAGGCACAATAATGGGATTGATCCCTTCGCCGCCGGTTACTTTGGACAGGGTTTCTTTCAGATCCTGGACCTGACCCATCAGTTCCTTCTGGATCTTTTTGGGTTCATTTTTAGCCAGAGTTTTGGTATCCAGAATCGCATCCGCGGTGGGAGGCTCCTGGCCGAATTCTTCTTCGTAAGCCTCTGCCAGTCGGGGGGCCAGATATTCGTCAATCTGGCATTCTTCCATGATACGGGCAAAGGTTTCTTTTCCCACTTCTACGGCAGGTCCGTCCTGCTGCATACTTTCCGCTTCCTCTACTTTGTCGCACAGGTTCTCCTGCAGCGCCAGGTAGATGGCTTCTGTATCATCTTCATGTTCCGTTCCCATAACCGCTTTTTTTACCACGTTTTCAAATGCCTTTTTCTGCTGGGTGGTGGTGCGTTTTGCGGCAACTCCCAGGCACCCGGACATGAATTCGGGACGGGGATCCTTGGCATTTTTGGTATAGTAGGAAACAGAGTGTACATCCGCGCTGCGGTCCGAAAAGGCAGGGAATACAAAGCCGTTTTCGGGAGCTGCAACCACCCAGTCGCGAAGACGCAGTCCGATCTTGTTTTCCTCTTCGATATATCCGAGACCCGGCTTGGAAAGGGTAACGGGACAGATGGCGCAGATGGTATATTCGTAAACTTCCGTGGATTCATCAATGGACCTTCTGTCGCTGGTCTTATCCATGACATCGTATGCGTCGTGGAAGAGCAGGATCAGAAAATTCCCCACATAATCATAATGCTCGATCACCAGATCGTAGAAACGGTCCAAAAGGCCGTTGTCTTTCAGTTCGCTTTTGTTCAGTCCCATGAAAAACTGCTGCTTACCGCCGCTCATTTCCTCCTCCGTGGGGAAGTACAGCTGCAGCTGGTTGTTGCCCAGGGTACCGGACAGGGCTTTTTTTGCGATCTCAAGATATTTATAGAATTCATCGTCCGGCAGATTCAAAAAGGACTCAGCAAAGGTGACCACCTTCTGCTTGTTCCCCCCTACATAACATCCCGTCATACGGGTGATGGTACATTCCTCTTTTTTCAGTCGTCTTTTCAGTTCCAACAGGTCTTTGCGTGTCATAAGATCCCTTCTCCTTCTTGTAAAAAGTTATCAATCATAAGTATAATTTTTCCCGGAAAAATATGCAAGATTGGATTTTTTGAAATAAGGATTGTGACGAGTAACATATTAGTATATAATATATAATAGTAAGCAAAAAAATAAGTACAGGCAAACGAGAGAGCGTTACCATGGCAGCTAGGAATTACAAGGCGATCATCAGCTACGACGGAACCAGATATTACGGCTGGGAACATCAGCCGGGAAAAGAGACCATCCAGGGGAAACTGGAGGGAGTTCTGTCACGCCTTGCAGGATCCGAAGTGGAGATCCTGGGTGCCGGCAGAACCGATGCCGGAGTGCATGCCAAAGGAATGTGTGCTAACTTTGTTCTGGATACGGACCTGGAGGATGAGGCTCTCAAAGACTATATGAACCGGTATCTTCCGGATGATATTGCGGTTATCGGGTTAAAGACCACATCCGACCGTTTCCATGCAAGGTACCTTGCCACGGGGAAAACCTACCAATATACCATTTATCAGGGTAAGGAAAAGCCGGTATTTGACAGAAAGTATGTCTGGGTGATCCCGGAGCGCCTTCATGTTGAGAAGATGCAAAAAGCCGCAGAGTATCTGCAGGGAAACCACGATTTTGCCTCCTTTTGCAAGGCTGCTGGAAAAAACAAAAGTACGGTACGCAATGTGGACCGGATTGATATCCGGAAAAGGGGAGATTACCTGCTGCTGACTTTTCATGGCGACGGTTTTTTGCGGAATATGGTCAGGATCCTGACGGGAACACTGGTTGCTGTGGGGAAAGAGGAGATCACGCCTGAGGATGTACAGGTGCTTTTGGCATCCGCAGACCGCAGAAAAGCACCGGCTACCGCGCCGGCCCAGGGTCTGTGCCTGCTGCAGGTGGATTACGACTGACCGCCAGAAGACGATGAGCACGGTGACCCGGAGATGGCAGGCATGGAGACCGGAGGCGATGAGCACGGTGACCCGGAGATGGCAGGCTTGGAGACCGGAGGCGATAAGCACGGTGACCCGGAGATGGCAGGCATGGTGACCCGGAGATGGCAAGTGCGGAGACCGGGAGACCGGAGGGCACGGTGAGAGGGGAAGATACGCAGCGCAAATACGTGATGAGCGGGAAGATGCGCGCACAAAAGCGTGATAAGAATGAAGCTGCGCAGCAAAAAAGCATGATAAGATGAAAGATATGCGCAGCTAAGGAGATAGAGACAGCATGAAATATATATCATGGAATGTAAATGGGCTTCGGGCCTGTCTGCAAAAAGGGTTCATGGACTTTTTCAGGGATGCGGATGCTGACGCGTTCTGCCTCCAGGAAACCAAGATCCAGGAAGGACAGGTAGAGCTGGAGCTTCCGGGGTATCATCAGTTTTTCAACTATGCGGAGAAAAAAGGATACTCGGGAACCGCAATTTTTACAAAGAAAGAGCCCCTGTCCTGCGCTTATGGCTTGGGAATCGAAGAGCACGATAAGGAAGGCCGTGTGATCACGCTTGAGTTTGAAGATCACTATCTTGTTACGGTATATACTCCCAATTCCAAGCAGGAGCTTTTGCGGCTTGATTACCGTATGGAATGGGAGGATGCATTTTTAGCATATGTCAAAGGGCTTGATGAGAAAAAGCCCGTTGTGATCTGCGGCGATATGAATGTGGCGAAAGAAGAGATCGATCTGAAGAACCCTTCTTCCAATCACCATAATGCAGGCTTTACGGACGAAGAAAGAGAGAAGATGAGAACCCTTCTGGCAAATGGTTTTACGGACACCTTCCGGCATTTTTATCCGGACAGAGAGCAGATCTATTCCTGGTGGTCGTATCGTTTTCATGCCAGAGAAAAAAACGCGGGCTGGCGGATCGACTATTTCCTTGTCTCCGACAGAATGCAGCCGCGCCTTACAGATGCAAAGATCCATACCGAAATCTTTGGCTCGGATCACTGCCCTGTAGAGGTTACCTTTCAATGATAATAATTTGAGTGATATAAATTAAATCAGGAGGTAGAAACAAACATGAGTATTTCCTTGAATTCGCAGACCTACGACAACCTGAAGCGTGATATCATGACGCTCGAACTGCCACCGGGAGAGCCGGTATCCGCAGCCAAGATCGCAGACCGGTATCAGGTCAGCCGTACGCCCGCACGGGAAGCGCTGGTAAAGCTTGAGACTGAGGGACTTGTGGAAATCTATCCTCAGTCGGCATCTGTCATTTCAAAGATCGACAGTCAGCGTGCGAAACAGGAGTGGTTCATCCGAAGAACGCTGGAACTTGGGGTTGTAGACAGCCTGTTTGAAAATGTGAAAAAAGCAGATATTCAGAAGATGCGCTCCTATGCGCGTATGATGGAAGATCTTGCGGTAGACACCAGAGATTCCGAAATGGCGTATGAGTATCTGATGTGTGACAATGCCTTTCATGCTGTAACCTACTATGTGGCAGGACAGAATCTTGCGGGACAGATTGTACAGAATACCATGGCACATTACAACAGGGTACGTATTCTGGCCGACATCGGAAGCAGCCTGAAAAAACGTACTACTACGGCTCATCAAAAGCTGATCAAGTGCATTGAGAAAAAAGACAAAGAAGGATATCGCACGCTCCTGATGCAGCATCTTGGATATTTCGAAGAAGACATCAAGAACATCGAAGCAGCGAATCCGAGTATGTTTGCCAGAGGGAAAAAAGATAAGAAGAATTAATTTTTTCCGGCTTCAAACCATTTGTAATCATCGCGGGTGCTCTCTTTTACCTTATAAAGAGCAGCATCCGCGCATTGTTTTAAGCCATTCAGATCGCCTGCATCCTGAGGAAAGCATGCAGCACCTGCCGAGAAGCTGATGGTAAAGCCCGTGCTGTCCGTTTTGGAATCATCGATGGTGATGGCATGGACGTCTTCTTTGGCTTTGGCAAGAATGGCAGAAAGCGCATCCTTACTCTCCAGATCGGCCAGTACCACAAATTCATCACCACCGAAACGGGATAAGATACCTGTTTCGGCAAAGTTTTTCTGAAGTGCCTGTGAAAATGCCACAAGGAGTTTGTCACCGGCATCGTGACCGAATCGGTCATTTACCTGTTTGAAAAAGTCTATATCGAAAAAGATCAATGCTGCATCAGGACCGCGTGTCAGGCGCTGCT
The DNA here is from genome assembly GCA_024685005.1 of Lachnospiraceae bacterium. GTDB lineage: Bacteria > Bacillota > Clostridia > Lachnospirales > Lachnospiraceae > RGIG7926. Next base: position 20,481 of record JAIKWF010000081.1, on the reverse strand, counting down.
CTGCCGCAAACTCAAAAGCTCTGCGGTTCAGTGCACCGGTGAGCGGATCGTGGATGGAAAGCTTGTTCAGCATTTCGTTTTCCCGCTGGGAACGCAGATAAAGATTAGCGATGAGGAAGATCATCACAAGAAGCAGAACAGCGAGGAAATACAGCACATTATTACGGAAGGAGTTCATGGTGGCAGACAGGGCATGAGAGGGAAGTCTTACCACTACATACCATCCCGGCATACTCTCAAGCTTGGAACAGAACTGTGAATAGAAGGTATCTTCAATAGAATAGCTGATACCGACTTTGTCTTCACCCTTCCGCACTTCGGAGATCCACAGGCGATACGTATTCCGGTCTTTGCTGTCGATATTCTGCATGGCAAGATATGCGTTAGTCCAGCTTCCCACAGCGTGGGCATCGGCTCCGGCACACTGGATGATATTGGCGGAGCTTGCATTCATAAGCCAGATCTCAATATCGTTTTCGAGGACCGCGGTGGTAGCCAGCTTCTGCAGATCGCTTAAGGGATAGGTGAAAAACAGATAGCCTTCTTGTTCACCGCCGTAGCTTAAGCGGGAAAAAACAGAGACTACGGGCTGCCCGTACAGGGTGGAACGATAAGGCATGGTCATGGAAACGGGATCAGCCAATGAGGCGGTTTCCCTCAGCTGCCACTTTTGAAATTCCGCTGCTTCGGCATCGGTGGCATAAAGCTTTCCGCTGTCATCCAAAAGTCCTGCGCTCAGGTAGTTTTTATCGGGATTCTCTTTTAACAGAGTATAGATCTTTTCCGGAGAGGATTCCTTCTGGGCGGAAATGACGGAAGCCACGTCCGCGGCCGAATTGGTCATGGAAGAGATGGAACTGTTCATTTTTTCGGAAAGCAGAACGCAGATCTCGCCGGAAAGGTTCTGGTCATGGGTAGAGATCAGCCTGTTGAAGGAAGCGATGAGCAGAGTGATGGCTGTGATAAAAACAACAAGACAGATCAGAAGGGTGATATAAAAAGCGTGCCCTCCTTTGATCAGAGATATTTCTTTTTGTTTTAGCTGCCGTTTCTTTTTCATAGATTCTTCCAGGTCAGGTTGTCAGTTGTGCTGTCAGTTGTGTTATCGGCTGGGTTGTCAGTTATGCTGTAAAACATTTACTACATCCGGATCGGTCAGGTTATCGTGATTGACGCAGACCACGCCGGTATCCGTAAACTTCACTTCGGGGGCATTTCCGCCCAGCAGATCCAAAGCGGAGCGGACACCGTTGTAGCTCATGTCATACTGCCGCTGCAGCATGGTGGATGCGTTGTACTCATCGGACTCCAGAAGCGCTTTCATTTCATCTGAATAATCAAAACCGACGATTACAAGATCTTTGCGCCCCTGTTTGGAAACAGCGGTGCAAAGCGCTTTGGTCGGGCCGTTGTTGGTACCGTAGAGACCGGCCAGGTCCGGATAATCATTCATTAGATCCACAGTCATGGATTCTCCCTGCTCATTTACACCGTTACAGTTCTTGATATCGGATATGATGGTCCATGCGGAAGGTGCATTGGCGGACCAGAACTGATAAAATCCCGCCAAACGCTCGCTGATGGTCTGCGAATTGGATGTCCCCACGATGATCCCGACGGAAAGAGTCTCATCGTCCGCATGTCCGCATGCATGAAGCTTTGAGAGCATTTCTTTGGCCGCATTTTCACCGGCCAGAAGATTATCCGTCATATAACATATATCGAAGCTTTCCGTATTTGCCGCGGTATCAATAAGGATCACGGGGATGGATTTTTTATGGATCTTTTCAATATCGGGAGAAAGTTCAACCGAATCATCCGGCGACAGAATAATGGCATCCGCACCTCTTGAGACCGCAGTCTCAAGGAGCTTACGCTGTCCCTGCCAGTCGGTTTCAATGGAGGTGCCGGCGTAATAGACGTTGCAGTCCAGATCTTTGCCGGCTTCCTGCGCACCTTTAATGATCACCTGCCAGTAACCGGAATCGATCAGTTTTACAATAAGATAAATATCCGGTCTTCCTTCTTCAATGTCTGTCAGGGCCGTAAAGTCGGAAGGCTGGGGCGCGGGGGCATCTCCTTCTTTATTCTTTTGATCGGAGCAGGCTGTCATGCAAAGAAGCAGCAATGCAAGCAGCGCTGCGGAAAGGTATTTTTTCACAATGTTTTCCTTTATGGATCGAATAGAATATTAGACTCATATGATAGCTGAAACCGCATTAACGGTTAGTTTAAAGTTACCACAACAAAGCGAGTTTGTAAATTGTCATGGGGAAGAAAACACTCTGCCCGGATTTTTTGGTCATTTTTACTAAAAAAAGAAGCGGAATATCTGCATAATTCCTATTTACTCGTGACATGTCATGGTGTTATAATGCTTTTAACATGTAACATGTAACATGCCGAGAAGGAGCTTGGCAAAGGTTATGTATCACTCAAATTATCATAACTGTTAACAATGTGTTTTTTAAAGGAGGAAAATTTTATGAAAAAGAAAGCATTGTCGATTCTATTGGCTGCTACGATGGTAACATCGATTCTCGGCGGCTGCGGTCTGCAGAGTGCAGAGCAGGCACCGGCACCTGCAGCTGAAGAGCCTGCTGCAGAAGAGGAAGCTCCTGCAGAAGAAGCTGAAGCTACAGAAGAAGAGACAACTGAAGAAGCTGAGCCTGCTGCAGAAGAGGAAGCAAGTTCCGAGGAAGCAGCAGCTGCCGGCGATCCCAAGGTTACATTTGTAATGGCAGAGGTTAACCCGCTTGATACGATCGTAGGTATGACCGACACCAAGTTCAAAGAGGAAGTTGAGAGACTTTCCGGCGGTTCCATCGAGATCGACCTTCAGGCAGGTGGTGTGCTCGGTTCCGAGAACGATATCCTTGACGGTATGCTTGCTGACAACGGAATCTGCGATATCTCACGTATCTCTGCATTCTCATTGACAAGCTACGGCGGAGAGAAATCGCTTCTTCTTTCCCTTCCTTATACTTTCGTAAGCAGAGATCATTTCTGGAATTTCGCACAGAGCGATCTGGCACAGACTTTCCTTGAGGAGCCTCAGAAAAACGGCGCAGGCGTTCGCGGCCTGTTCTACGGCGAGGAAGGTTTCCGTCATTTCTTTACTGCAAAAGAGATCAAAGGTATTGAAGATCTGAAGGGTATGAAGATCCGTGTATCCAACGACCCTGTTATGAACGGTCTTGTTGAAGGTCTTGGTGCGTCTCCTACTGTAGTAGCTTTCGGCGAGCTGTACTCCGCACTGCAGACCGGCGTTGTTGATGCTGCTGAGCAGCCTATCGCAAACTACAAGTCCAATGCATTCCCTGAGGTTGCAAACAACATTATCCTTGATGGTCATACCCTTGGAGCAATTGAGGTTGTTATCACTGATTCTGCATGGGATAAGATGACTGAGGCTCAGCAGGAGGCTATGATGGAAGCTGGTAAGCTTGCAGGCGAGTACTGCAAAGAGATCTCCGAAGAGAAAGAAAAAGAAGTTCTTCAGCAGCTGAAGGATGAGGGCTGCAACGTGATCGAAGTAACCGATCTGAAGCCTTGGCAGGATGCTGTAGCTAAGGTTATCGACGAGCAGGTTAACACCGATGAACTGAAAGAACTGTATCAGCAGCTTCTTGATCTCAAATAATCAGAGATCCTGCCTGTTTTGGTAAGTAACAAATATGATTTTATTCCCGAGCACAGCACATGGTGCTGTGCTCGGATTATAAAAAGAAGGTGGTATAGCACATGTTTGAGAGGTTAGACAAGATTAAACCTGCATATGATTTTGTATACAACATTCTTCTGATCATCTGCAAGGTTTTACTGATCGCGGATATCCTGATCACCACCCTGGCGGTAATGGGAAGATATATTCCTTTTATTCCCGATCCGTCATGGTCTGAAGAGGTCGTTCTTACCCTGATGTCTTATATGGCTGTGCTCTCGGCTGCGCTGGCAGTAAGAAGAGGAGCACATATCAGGATGACGGCGTTTGATCGTTTTTTGCCGGATACGATGCTTAAGATTTTAGATCTGCTGTCAGATATCATGGTTATGGCTTTTGCCGTGATCATGCTGGTAGTAGGAAGCCAGTATGCGTTTACCATCGGTGCGAAAGGAACCTATGTGTCAATGCCGAGCGTATCCCGTATATGGATGTATCTTCCCGTACCCGTGGCCGGAATCGCCATGATCGTTTTTGAACTTGAGACAATGTATGCGCATATCAAGTCTCTGGTATTGAAGACGGATTATATGATGGGCGCGGTGGAAGATAAAGATGAAGTTTCCGAAGCGCTGAAAAAAGCGGCTGAGGAAGATGCAAAAGAAGCAGGAAAGGAGAGTGAGAAAGAATGAGTGTGCAAACATTAGCGATCATTGTATTGCTTGGAAGCTTTCTGCTTATGGTCATGCTCCGTTTTCCCATCGCTTATGCGGTAGGCTTCTCTTCGGTGCTGTGTCTTTTGGTGCAGGGACAAAGCCTTGCGACGCTGTGTCAGTATATGGTTAAGGGAATCAGTTCGTTCTCCCTTATGGCAGTACCGTTTTTTATTACCATGGGTGTGCTGATGGGCACGGGAGGTATTTCCGAAAAGCTTATCGCTCTGGCGGATTCCATTGTAGGATGGATGACCGGAGGAATGGCTATGGTAAATATCGTGGCATCTTATTTCTTCGGAGGAATATCCGGTTCTGCAGCTGCAGATACGGCTTCCATCGGATCCATCATGATCCCCATGATGGTAGATCAGGGATATGATGATGATTTTTCCACGGCAGTAACCATTACTTCATCCTGCGAAGGATTGTTGGTTCCGCCCAGTCATAACATGGTCATTTATGCCATGAGTGCCGGCGGTGTTTCGGTAGGAGCGCTCTTTTTGGCGGGCTACATTCCCGGAGCATTACTTGCGGCATCTCTTATGGTGGGCTCGTTTATCATTTCGAAAAAAAGAAATTATCCCAAGGGAGAAAAGTTCTCCATCAAACGTCTGGGTAAACAGTTTGTTATATCCTTCTGGGCGCTGGCTGCAGTACTTATCGTGGTTGTCGGCGTGGTCGGAGGAGCGTTTACGGCTACTGAGTCAGCAGCGATCGCGGTTATCTATAGTCTGATCGTATCTGTGTTCATTTACAAAGGACTGAACTGGAAGGGGGTCTGGAAGGCACTTGATAAGTGTATCGATACCTTATCCATCGTATTGATCCTGATCTCTACATCGGCAGCGTTCGGCTTCTGCCTGACAAGACTGCATGTGCCTGATATGGCAAGTAAAGCGATCCTCGGTGTTTCAAGTAATCCTTACGTGGTCGCATTACTGATCGATCTGATCCTGCTTATTCTGGGATGCATCATGGATATGGCGCCGATCATCCTGATCGCAACACCGATCCTTTTGCCGATCGCAACATCCATCGGCATTACGCCGGTTCAGTTCGGTATCATCATGGTCCTGAACTGTGGTATCGGTCTTTTGACACCGCCGGTAGGAGCTGTGCTTTTCATCGGCTCTGCTGTCGGACATTGCAAGATGGAGAAAGTAGTAAAAGCTACACTTCCTTTCTATCTTTGCATGATCATTACTTTGTTACTGGTAACATTTTTCCCGGGTATCGCAATGCTGTTGCCGAACCTTTTCGGGAACTGATCCGGTAAAGCGCTGAAGCTGTGATGGGAGGACAAATATGGAATACAGTTATCGCTATCAGGTGAGGATTTCAGATCTGTGGCAGGCATCTATGTATTATGCGTATTCCTCTTATATGGGAATGGTGAATCTTGTCTGCATCGCAGCTTCTATTGCGCTGATCGTCAGCAGATGGAAGGGAGCGTCTGACCCTTTCAAAGCTGCTATGGTTTTGTTTTTGATGCTCTTTACAGTGATCCAGCCGGTTATGATCTGGATGAAAGCCCGGGCTGCGGCAGGGGCCGGCCGTCCAAAGCTGGAACTTACCTTTGCCAGAAACGGGATCCATGTTGTCTCCGACGGCAGGATTCAGGATGTGAAGTGGCAGCGGGTACGCAGCATCGTGAAAAAACCTACCATCGTTCTTTTATATATGGACGACGGAGCAGGGTATATCCTGCGCAACAGTACGCTGGGAAAAACCAGAGATGAGTTTTATCAGTTTGCTAAAAACAGAATTCAGGAAAACAGAACGCCGGAGAACAGATAAGAGATGAGTGAAGGAAAAAACCTTTGTTATAAAGTTCTGCAGGAGACCGGATATGAAGGCTATCTTCTGAAGGAAGCGCCGGAACGGGTGCTACAGTTCGGTGAAGGAAATTTCCTGCGGGCATTTACGGATGTATTTATTGACCGGATGAATGAAACGGCAGGCTTTCAGGGAAAAGTGGTAGTCTGCCAGCCGAAGGGCAATGACAGAGGCAAGGCCTTTCGCGGGCAGGATTGCCTTTATACGCTTCTTGTAAGAGGCTGCCGGGATGGAAAGACCCTGTCGCAGCGAAGAGTGATCTCATGCCTTTCAAGATGCCTTGATCCGCGAAAGGAGTTTGACGAGGTACTGGCCTGTGCAAAGAATCCTGATCTTCGGTTTATTGTAAGCAACACGACGGAGGCAGGGATCGTCTATGATCCCTCCTGCCGGTTTGAAGATGAGGTACCGGCATCTTTTCCGGCAAAACTGACCAGATTCTTATATGCACGGTATCAGACAGGTCTGCCGGGATTTGTGATCCTTCCATGTGAGCTGATCGACAATAACGGAGCGGTACTGAAGGAATATGTGCTCCGTCATGCAAAGGACTGGCAGCTGGAAGAAGGCTTTTCCTGCTGGGTGGAGGATCAGAACCGGTTTTGCTCAACGCTCGTGGATCGCATTGTACCGGGTTACCCCAAAAAAGAGGAAGAATCTCTTTGGAAGGAATGGGGCTACCGGGATGAGCTGATGGATGTCTGCGAACCCTTTGCTTCCTGGGTGATCGAAGGGGATGAAAGCCTGAAAAAGGAACTCCCTTTTGAAAAATCCGGACTTCCCATCAGTGTTGTAAGCGATGTGGCACCTTATAAAAAAAGAAAGGTACGTATCCTCAACGGCGTGCATACATCAATGGCGCCGGCAGCATTTCTTTGCGGGAAAGAACTGGTGCGGGAATGCATGGAGGATCCGGTGATAAGAGAATATACGGACAGGATCCTTGAAAAAGAGATCCTTCCGGTTTTAACAGATCTGGATCCGGAAGAGACAGGTGCTTTTGCAAAGGCATTATGGGATCGTTTTTCCAATCCCTATCTGGATCATGAACTGCTCTCTATTTGCCTGAACACATGGGCAAAATGGAAGGCCAGAGTTCTTCCGACTGTGGCAGATCATTGGAATAACGAAGGAAAACTGTCTCCCCTTCTGGTATTTTCCTTTGCCGCATTTTTAAGTCTTTACCATTGCGGCGGGAAAAGAGAAGACGGAAAAGAATTTTCGCTCCGTGATGACGAGAAGGTGCTGAACCTTTTTGAAGAGCAGAAGGATGCGGATGATGAAAGTCTGATCGAAGCGATCCTGGCTGCGGATGACAATCCGGCCGGAGAGCTTTCCGGAAATGAAGAATTCCGCAGGCAGGTGATCTGTGATCTGAGAATGATCCGGGAACTTGGAATGTATGAAGCTGTAAAAAGAATAGTTGCAATATAAGCGGTAAACAGTATGAACACTATGAAGATCCATCAATCGGATAATGTGATCCTGGCACTGGAAGATATCAGTGCGGGATGTGCTGCATACGGCGACGGTATCAGTCTGGTTACAAAGGATACGGTCCCGAGAGGCCATAAGATAGCAGTCCGGGATCTGAAAGAAGGAGATCCGGTGATCAAATACGGCGCTGTCATAGGCATTGCTGCAAAGGATATCAGTACGGGTGAGCATGTACATGTGCACAACGTAAAAACCGCTCTTTCCGGGCAGCGTGAGTTTTCCTATCAGCCCTTTGAATGCGAGCTGCCGAAACGGGAGCACAGAAGCTTTCAGGGCTATATCAGAAAAGACGGAAGCGTCGGCATCAGAAATGAGATCTGGATTCTGCCGACGGTAGGATGTGTGGGATCTGCAGCCAAACGGCTGGCAGAAGAAAACAAAGATCTGATAAAAGGCAGCATAGACGGGATTCATGCTTTTGTCCATCCTTACGGATGCTCCCAAATGGGAGAGGATCATGAGACAACCGGGAAAATACTGGCTGCGCTTGCAAGGCATCCCAATGCGGGTGGAGTTTTGATCCTTTCTCTGGGATGCGAAAATCTGACACATGAGCAGATGAAAGAAAAGCTCGGAGACTATGATCCGGAGCGGATTCGCTTCCTTTGCTGTCAAGAGTGCGAAGATGAAATGCAGGAGGGCAGAAAGATCCTACAGGAGCTTTCGGAATATGCTTCCGCATTTCACAGGGAAAGCGTGGATGCACAGGAACTGATCGTAGGGGTGAAATGCGGCGGTTCGGACGGACTGTCCGGCATCACGGCCAACCCGGCGGTTGGAGGCTTTTCCGACATGCTGATAGAAATGGGGGGGAGCACAGTGCTTTCGGAAGTGCCGGAAATGTTCGGCGCGGAGGAAATGCTTCTTTCAAGATGCAAAGACAGGGATACTTTTGACAGAGCAGTGAAAATGATCCGGGATTTTAAAGAGTATTACATTCGTCACGGACAAGTGATCTATGAAAATCCCAGCCCCGGCAATAAGGCCGGCGGGATCACGACCTTGGAAGACAAATCCTGTGGCTGCGTACAGAAAGGAGGGGGAGCAGCCGTAAGTGATGTCCTTTCCTACGGGGAAGGCGTAAAAAGCCATGGTTTGTCTCTTTTATCCGGTCCCGGAAATGACTTGGTATCCACCACTGCATTGACCGCAGCTGGAGCGCATCTGATCCTGTTTACAACGGGAAGAGGAACACCATTCGGAGCGCCGGTGCCTACCATAAAGATCGCCAGCAATACCCGGCTTTTTGAAAGCAAACCGAATTGGATAGACTGCAATGCGGGCAGCATTGCGGACGGGACGCAGACCCTTAAGCAGGTTAGTGAGATGCTCCTGGAAAAGGTACTTTCGGTATCTTCGGGGGAGCAGACAAAACAGGAATTGGGAAATAACAGAGAAATCGCTATCTGGAAAAACGGAGTAACCCTTTGAGGGATACAAATCAGAATTGGAATGGTAAAAAATAACGTAGAAAAGAGGATGTAAAAATGGAAATGACAATGAGATGGTTCGGAACAGGTTTTGACACAGTCACCCTGAAGCAGATCAGACAGGTGCCCGGCGTAACAGGTGTCATCACCACCTTATATGACACAACCCCCGGTGAGGTATGGTCAAGGGAGAGGATCCGCAAGATGAAGGATGAAGTGGAAGCGGCAGGCCTTCGGGTATCCGGAATCGAATCCGTAAACATTCATGATTCCATTAAGATCGGCTCGCCTGACAGAGATCTGTACATCGATAACTATATTGAAACGCTGCGCAATCTCGGCCAGGAAGATATTCATCTTGTATGCTACAATTTCATGCCGGTCTTTGACTGGACCAGATCGGAACTGGCAAGAAAAAGACCCGATGGATCTACTGTTCTGGCATACAATCAGAAAGCCATCGATGCGCTGGATCCGGAAAGCATGTTTGACTCTATCAAAGGAGATGCAAACGGAGCCGTCCTTCCGGGATGGGAGCCGGAGCGTATGGCTGTGATCAAGGAACTTTTTGAAAAATACAAAGATGTGGATGAGGAAAAACTGTTTGAGAATCTGAAATACTTCCTGGAAAAGATCATGCCGGTCTGTGATGAGTATGACATCAATATGGCGATCCATCCCGACGATCCCGCATGGTCCGTATTCGGACTTCCCAGGATCATCATTAATCTTCCCAACATTCAGAGAATGATGAAGATGGTAGACAACCCGCACAACGGCGTTACTTTCTGTTCCGGTTCTTACGGGACCAACAGAGAAAATGATCTTCCTTCCATGATCAGAGCGCTGAAGGGAAGGATCCATTTTGCACATGTCAGAAACCTGAAATTTAACTCGCCGGATGACTTTGAAGAGGCTGCACATCTTTCAAGAGACGGAGACTTCGACCTGTATGAGATCATGAAAGCACTGTATGACATAGACTTCAGCGGCCCGATCCGTCCTGACCATGGAAGAATGATCTGGGATGAGGTGGCTATGCCCGGTTACGGTTTATATGACAGAGCTCTGGGTGCAACCTACCTGAACGGATTATGGGAAGCGATTGAAAAATCTGAAAAAAGAGCGTGAGATTTTCTGAATAGAGAAAAGGAGAAATGATATGAAACTTGCAAAGCTCAATGAAGAATCGGTTCGGAAAGAGTTTTCGGAAAAAGGATACAGACTGCCGGATTATGACAGAGCAAAGGTAAAGGAGCTTACTGCAAAAGAGCCCTGCTGGGTACACTTTGGTACTGGCAATATCTTCCGTGCATTTCCCGCTGCAGTCATCGATGATCTTCTGCAGAAGAATGTCTACGATAAAGGCGTTATTGCAGTGGAAGGCTTTGACTATGATATCATTGCAAAAGCCTACAAGCCTTTTGACGATCTGAGCCTTCTTGTTACACTGAAAAGCGACGGCAACATCGAGAAAAAGGTGGTAGGTTCCGTAACCGAATCACTGACTGCGGATTTTGCAAACGAAAAGGATCTTGCCAGATTAAAAGAGATCTTCTGCGCACCTTCTCTCCAGATGGTTAGCTTTACCATTACGGAAAAAGGGTATTCCTTAAATGCACCTGACGGTTCCGTAGCAGGTGTAGTACAAAAGGACTGGAGCAGTGACAGCCTGAATCCCGCTCATCTGATGGGAAAGATCACATATCTTTTGCATGAAAGGTTCCTTGCCGGCGCCGATCCTGTGGCCATGGCCAGCATGGATAACTGCTCGCACAATGGTGATAAGCTCAAATCCGCCGTTATGGCGTATGCGGAAAAATGGGCCGAAAAGGGTCTTGTGGAGAAAGAATTTGTATCTTATCTTTCCGATGAAACAAAGGTTACATTCCCCTTAAGCATGATCGACAAGATCACACCAAGACCCGACGGGGACGTGGTAGAGATGCTGAAAAAGGACGGATTTGAGGATACGGATATCATCATCACGGATAAGAATACCTACACTGCAGCTTTTGTGAATGCAGAGGAGACCCAGTACCTTGTCATCGAAGACAAATTTCCGAACGGAAGACCTCCGTTTGATAAAGGTGGCGTTTACTTTACTGACAGAGAGACCGTGGATAAGGTGGAAAAAATGAAGGTTTGCACCTGCCTGAATCCGCTGCATACGGCGCTTGCCATTTTCGGATGCCTCCTGTCCTACGATTCCATCTGGAAAGAAATGAAGGACGAAGACCTGAGCGGGTTTGTCAGAAATATGGGCTATCAGGAAGGTATGCCCGTGGTGATCAACCCCGGTATCATCAAACCGGAAACCTTCATCGATGAAGTGCTGAACAAGCGCCTGGTCAATCCGTTTATGCCGGATACGCCGCAGCGTATTGCCTGCGACACATCCCAGAAGATCCCTATCCGCTTCGGCGAAACCCTGAAGGCTTACATTGCAAAGGGAGCGGACGTTACAAGGCTTCGTTATATCCCTGTAGTGATCGCAGGTTATTTAAGATATCTGACGGGAATTGATGATGCGGGCAATGCTTTTGAGCAGAGTCCCGATCCCCTTCTTGCAGAACTTTCCAAGGTGATGGAGCCCTTCAAAGACGGAAAAGAAGCTACATCCGAGGATCTTAGGGAAGTACTTGGCAGAAAAGATATTTTTGCGGTGGATCTGTATGATGCAGGTCTGGCAGAGCGGATCACGGAGCTGTTCAATCGATTGAACAGCGGCAGCGGAATGGTACGCACCGTTTTGCACGAGACAGTCAGCGCGTAAGGTTATGTTAACATTTTTTATATAAAAATACCGCCATTTGTGATATACTTATTTACGGTAGCATGGATCATAGAATTATGGTTCATGCTATTGTAATTTCAGGGAAGAAATGTAAAAACGGATGAAGGCTTTGCACAAAAGCAGAGCAGGAATGCGGGAGGCTGCAAATGAAAGGATTGAAAAAAAGAGCGGTTTTGTTTTTTTGTGTGATCGTAACAGCGCTGGTGTTTGGCAATGTATCCAGAGTGGAGGCAGCGCACCTTAACAAGTATAAAAAGAAGCTGTATGTGGGAGAAAGCTTTCAGCTGAAGGTGATCGATAAAAAGGGTAAAGTGAAGTTTACCAGCAGCAACAAAAAGATCGCCACGGTAAACAGCAAGGGACTTATCCGGGGCAAGAAGCGGGGAAGCTGCACCATTACCGCAAAGGTGGACGGCAAGAAATATAAATGCAAGGTAACCGTCACCAATATGATGGATACCAATATGACAAAGGCACGCACCCTGATCAATCTGCAGCGAAGGGATTACGGACTGCCTTCCCTTGATTATAACAAGCACCTTCAGGCTGCGGCCGAGAAGCGGGCAGGGGAGCTGGCAAAGCGCTATGACCATCTTCGCCCCAACGGAAAGCAGTTCACCTCCGCCATCAGCCTGAAATACAACTACGGTAAGTATTGCTACGAGATCATCGGAAAGGTTTACAGCTCGCCGGAGAAGATCGTAAACGCCTGGATGGGCAACGCCCAGACTAAGAAAGCCATCATCGGCAGCGGCTACAAAGATATCGGCGTAGGCTACTATGTGGATGACGAGGGCACGGAATACTGGTGTGCTATCATGGCAGCAAAGAAGAAGTAAATATGCATCGCAAGAAGTAAGAGTGTAGACGACGATCTACACTCTTTTTTGGGGGACGGGGTTTGTGGCTCATTTCTGAAGGGCTCATGGGACGGAGTGAGCTCTTGGGGACGGTGTTTGTGGTTCAAATGAAACAGGTCCTTGACAATAAATGTTTGATAAAATATAATATGGCAAAAGGCAATAATGAAGATGTATGTAAAAAATATGCCACAAAAACCATGACAGGGGATTTGAGAGCATCAATGAAAAAAGAATAAAGGAAAGTATAAAATAAAGAGTTAAAAAGGAAGAGGTTCTATGGAGCAGACATTTGATATTCAATCATATATGACGCAGGGAGTGGAGCGGGTTGTTTCCGACGCGGTAAGAGCGACACTTAAAAATCCCAGAGAGAGTGCATATATGGCAAAGTTCGCTCTGGCCAGCATGGCAGCATCCAAAAAAAGAAAGAAAGCGGAAGAAGCAGGGGAACATATCCCGCCGTTTCTGATAGCAAGTATCACCAGCCGGTGCAATCTGCACTGTGCGGGGTGCTATTCGAGGTGCAATCATGCAACGACTGACAGCGAACCTGTAAAGCAACTGACAGGGGAGGAATGGTCTGTAATATTTGATGAAGCAGATGACCTTGGAGTGAGCTTTATCCTTTTGGCAGGCGGGGAACCGATGCTTCGCTATGATGTGATGGAAGCCGCATCGAAAAGACAGGACATGCTTTTTCCGATCTTTACAAACGGAACATTCATGAATGAGAGGTATTATGAGCTTTTTGACAGGAGCAGGAATCTGATCCCCATCATGAGCATAGAAGGGGACAAGGAACTGACGGATCAAAGACGCGGCAAAGGTGTTTACGATAAGCTGATTGGCGGAATGGATGAACTTAAGAATAGGGGACTGATCTTTGGCGCTTCCGTAACCGTAACCACACAGAATATCAGAGAAGTTACATCAGAGAGATTCTTAAAGGAATTATCTGACAGAGGATGTAAGGTAGTCATTTTTGTTGAGTTTGTTCCCGTAACGGATGATTCTGTGGAACTTGCTCCCGGCGACGTGGAACGTGAGTATCTGAAAGAGAAGATTGCGCAACTTCGTAAGGAACATGCGGAAATGGTTTTTATCTCATTCCCGGGAGATGAGAAGAGTTCGGGAGGATGCGTTGCAGCCGGCAGAGGTTTTTTCCATATCAATTCCCATGGAGGAGCAGAGCCGTGCCCGTTCTCACCTTATTCGGATATCAATGTAAGGGATACTTCTTTGAGGGAAGCCATGAATTCAAGGCTATTCAGAAAGTTGCGAGATGGCGGATATCTTTTAGAGGATCATCCCGGCGGGTGTACTTTGTATGAAAAAAGAGAAGAAGTTGAAAAAATCATAAAGGAAGCAATTTAAGGAGGCATAAAATGGGAAATCTGTCAGAGATCATAAAGGGAAGAAAGAGCGTCCGTACATATGACGGCAACGAGATCAGTGAGGAACACAGGAAGGATCTTGAAGAATACATAAAGGATATACCGAATCCCTTTGGTGTTCCGGTGGAGTTTGTTTTGCTTGATGCAAAGGAACATGGACTGTCGAGTCCGGTGCTTGCAGGAGAGAGTCTGTATGTTGCCGGAAAGGTGGAGAAAAAACCCCATGCAGAGGAAGCATATGGCTATTCATTTGAAAAGCTTGTTCTGCATGCATGGAAACTGGGTATCGGAACCGTATGGATCGGCGGTACGATGAAACGTGAGAACTTTGAAAAAGCAGCCGGCGTTAAGTCCGGGGAGATGATGCCTTGTGTCAGTCCTCTTGGATATCCGGCAAAAAAGAAGTCCCTAAAGGAGACAATGATGCGGAAAGGTGTGGGAGCGGATACACGGATTCCTGCTGCGGACCTGTTCTTTGACGGGACATGGGGCAGCGCACTTGATCCTGATGCGGATATGAAGGGAATTTTGGAAATGGTTCGATGGGCTCCTTCAGCAGTAAATAAACAACCCTGGAGGATCATTCGCAGGGACGGCGTATATCATTTTTATGAAAAAAAGGATAAAGGATATGTACGCGAAGAAACCGGCGATCTGCAGAAAATCGATGTCGGAATAGCGCTATGTCACTTCTGCATGGGACTCGAGGAAAAGGGGATGCACGCAGAAACAGCTGTGAATGATCCCGGAATTGAAATTCCCGGTGATGCAGAGTATATAGTTAGCGTAAGCATACGGAAGTAAGAACGAAATACCCTAAGATAACAAGCGAGCTGGATGATGGCGATCATGCTATCGTTCAGCTCGTTTTGGTTATACATTTGATGATACGTTTCGTCGATCTCCATAATGAAAAAGAGAGAAAAATAAATGGAAATTCCAGAGGCATTCGGCTATAATTTTATGCGGAGGAAAAAAGAATGGATGAGCGAATAAGAAAACAGTTAGATTTTTCGTTGGAAATAGATAAGGAAAAGAATGTATTCCGTCAGACAAGTCTTTCGGGAAAAGGAAGAAAAGAAAACGATGCTGAACACGCCTGGCATATGGCAATTATGGCATATCTGTTTCGCGAATATGCGAATGAAGAAGTGGATATAGCAAAGACTATGCTGATGTGCCTGATCCATGACATAGTAGAAATCGATGCAGGTGATACTTATGCATATGACACGGAAGGGTTAAAGACGCAGAAAGCCCGTGAGGATGCAGCAAAAGAAAGGATTTTTTCCCTTCTTCCGGATGACCAGAAACAGGAATTAACGGCCCTCTTTGATGAGTTTGAAGCAGGCCGGAGTGCGGAATCCAGGTTCGCGCATGCAATGGACAATATGCAGCCGCTGATCCTTAACGATAGTAACGACGGACATGATTGGAAAGAACATGATGCCTCTGCGAAGGCTGTTTATGGCAGGCATGCAATGACTAAGCTTGGGTCTGAAAAGCTCTATGATATAGCGGAACAGATCATAAAGAAGCATATAGAAAGAGGAAATCTGACTCCTTGATTTCCGGAAGGAGTAAGACTGCCGAGGCTGTTATGAAGAAAAGATTTAAGATATTGGGAAAAGTATTGTTAGTGCTCGTCATTGTTCTGCTGGTGTTCTTATTTGCGATTTATGTTTATAACAGGATAAGGATGAAGCAGGAGGAACCGCTGTTAGAGAAGCCTTTGGGACAAATGGTAGAGGTGGACGGACATAAGATGTGCGTCTATGAAGAAGGCGAAGGAGAGCATACATTGCTGTTTCTGTCAGGGTCGGGAACTGCTGCGCCAATACTCGATTTTAAAAGCCTTTATTCTCTTTTGAAAGATGAGTATCATATAGTTGTGATAGAGAAGTTTGGTTATGGATTCAGTGATGTAGTTGATGACGAGAGATCTTTTGATACGATCTTAAGGCAGGATCGGGAAGCACTTGAAAAGGCCGGGATTGAGGGACCGTTTGTCCTTTGCCCGCATTCCATGTCCGGACTGGAATCTATTATGTGGGCGCAGGATTATCCCGATGAAGTAGAAGCGATCATAGGCCTTGACATGGTTCTTCCGCGTACCTATGACAAATTCGATTTTGATAGCGTATTCAAATTTGAAAAACTGGCTGTCCTTGCGCGCAAGTTGGGTATTGTCAGATTCTATTATGCAGACAGTTCTTTGCCGTCTGCGCTTTCGAAGGAGGAAAAGGAACTGTATCGGGCCATTGCATGCAGGAAAGCTGTAAATATCGATGTTATAAACGAAGGATTTTCGATTACTGAGGCTGTCAGCGAGATTGACAGCAAGCCCAAGCCGGATGTGCCGATGATAATGTTTCTTTCCGATGGAAAAGAAGTTAAGGGTACCAACTGGATTGAAAGCCATTATGATTATGCTTCAGATCTTACAGATGCAAAAGTGATCGAATTAGACTGCGGCCACTATGTGCACAACTTTATGCAGGACCGGATAGCTGAAGAAATCAGGGAGTTTGTCGTGTTTGATGAGGAAAGAAAATGATAGAACTAAAAGAAATAACAGAAGACAATTTTATTGATGCATTTAATCTCAAGCTGGCTTCGGGGCAGGAGAGTTTTGTATCTCATCCGGTTCGGAGCCTTGCGCAGGCATATGTGTACAGAGATCAGTGTCAGCCATTCGGAATCTATCTCGAAGGAAAGATGATAGGTTATGTCATGGTAATATATGATTATGACATCCCGGAATACGATATATGGCATATGATGATTGACGAATCCATGCAAGGACATGGTTATGGCAGTGAGGCTTTGGATCGGGTAATTGACTATATCAAGACAAAACCGTTCGGTGATTCCGGCAGAGTTGTATTAACCTGTAACAAAAATAACGCAGCGGCGCTAAAACTATATAAATGCAAGGGATTTTCAGCAACAGGTGCTGAGGAAGATGATGAGATCGAATTAGTCATAACGGTAAAGTAACAAGTGCCCGCAGGTAGAAAATGAATTTGACAGAACTTTGCTTGGCGGGAAAAATGAGCCAGGAACCCCGTCCCCAAGGGTCATGCGGATGAAGCTGAACACTGGGGGATAGTAGGTTTGCTGCATGATATCGATTTTGAACTGTATCCGGAGGAGCATTGCCTGAAGGCGCCGGAGCTTCTGAAAGAGGGCGGAGTTAGTGAGGATATCATTCATTCCGTATGTTCCCATGGATATGGTATCACTGTCGGCTGTGGCGTGACCATCGATGTGGAGCCCGTCCATGAGATGGAAAAGATTCTATTTGCCGCAGACGAACTAACCGGGCTAATTTGGGCGGCAGCACTCATGAGACCTTCGAAGAGTACCAAGGACATGGAGCTTAAATCACTGAAAAAGAAGTATAAAAGCAAAGGCTTTGCAGCAGGCTGTTCAAGGGAA
The DNA here is from genome assembly GCA_024685005.1 of Lachnospiraceae bacterium. Lineage (GTDB taxonomy): Bacteria > Bacillota > Clostridia > Lachnospirales > Lachnospiraceae > RGIG7926. Next base: position 2,843 of record JAIKWF010000081.1, on the reverse strand, counting down.
GTAATAGAGCGTGGAGCAGATCAACTCGGATGGGAACTTGATAAGCTCCTTGAAATGACCCTAAAAGCCATGGCAGCAAGTGAAGATACGATAAATACCGAGATGGAGGCAGAACAGTAAGGAAACGAATGAACGAAATAACACCAAAGGAACTTCGAAATTGGTCGAAGGATTCATATGAACTCATAGATATCAGAGATGACGGGCTTGTGGCTTACGGAATGATACCGGGAGCTCTTCATATCCCTCTGGAAGAGATCAAGGAAAGAACAAACACCGAACTTGAGAGCATCAGCAAGAATAAAAAACTTGTTTTTTACTGTCAGATCGGGCGTAAATCAAGAGATCTGGAGGGAGAAGCGTTTCTTGAAGGACGTGATATCTACAGCCTTGAAGGTGGATACATAGGTTATGTAAGAGCAGGAATGCTTGATGAAGCCACCGGAGAAGAAAGGCAGCGCAGAGCAGAAGAAAGCATTCGAAAAAAGTTTCATAAACAACTGTTTACGCCTTTTGCCAAGGCATGCAAAACATATCAGCTTATACAGGAAGGGGATCGTATCGCTGTCTGCATATCAGGCGGTAAAGATTCCATGTTGATGGCAAAGCTGTTTCAAGAGATACAAAGACACAGAAAGTGCAACTTTGAACTGACATTTCTTGTGATGGACCCGGGCTATAACAAAGAAAATCGTGAGCTCATCGAGAGTAATTCCAAAGCACTGGGAATCCCGATCACGATTTTTGAAAGTGACATCTTTGACGCAGTGGATACCATAGAGAAAAGCCCGTGCTACATCTGTGCAAGAATGCGCAGGGGCTATCTGTACAGTAAAGCAAAGGAACTTGGTTGCAACAAAATTGCGCTGGGACATCATTATGATGATGTCATTGAGACTATCCTTATGGGAATGCTGCATGGGGCGCAGATACAGACTATGATGCCTAAGCTTCACAGCATTAACTTTGAAGGAATGGAATTGATCCGACCGTTGTATCTGGTTCGGGAAAGAGATATCTGCGCTTGGAGAGATTATAACGAACTCCATTTTCTGCAGTGTGCATGTCATTTTACAGATACCTGCACCACTTGCCATGAGGACGGGACAACTTCGTCGAAGCGTTTGGAAACAAAGAAACTGATTGCAGAGCTAAAGAAGAGCAATCCGTTTATTGAATCGAATATCTTTAAGAGTGTTGAGAATGTAAATCTCGATACGGTGATCGCTTATAAGAAAAACGGGACACGACACAACTTTTTGGATGAGTATTGATAATGCAGGAGGTGTAGATTTATGGAGATCAAATCACTTCTGATCAAAGATACCACAAAAGAAGAGCGAGAGCAGATCATAAAAGAATCCATGGATTGCGGAGGGGGATGTGAAAACTGCTCATCCTGCTGGATTGGCGGTGGTTCTCCCTGGGATATATATCAGGATTATATTGATGGGAAGCGTGAGATTAAAGAGATCAATGCCGGGTACATGGAGCAGTACCGTCAGGGCAGGAATATTATGTGAGCCACTAACCCCGTCCCCAAGGCTCCCGGGGGTTCATAGTCTATGGAGAAATAAAATGCTGATAGGATTCATTATTTGGAGTATAGTTGCACTGATTTTTGTGGGAATAGGTATCTGCGCCCGGAAGGCGAAAGAACCGGTGGGGTTCTTTACCGGAGTGAAGCCGCCGGTAGTAAAAGACGTGGTAAAGTATAATCATGCGGTTTCGAACCTGTGGTTTGCTTATGCGATTCTTCTCGAGATATTTGGATTGCCGCTGTTGTTTCTAAAACAGAATTCTCCCGGATTCGTTTTATCTATTCTGGGGACAGTGGCCATTTCCATAGGGTTAGCTATTGCATATTCTTTTATTCTTGCAAAGAATCGGGCATAAGACGTTAGAGAAAGTAGAGATAAAAATGCATAAGATTTTTACGGATAAGAAATTTAGCGGTTTTATCTGGCACATATTATTTGCCGGAGTGTTTATCGGATTATCACTTTTTTTCTTGCATATACAAATGGTGTTACATGGTTTCTTATAAGCTCATCATTAAGAACCATATTTGGTATAACGATCCTGATTGTGTCAGTCAGGTTGTTTGAGAAAAAGCCATCAGACATTTTATCCTTTAGGAATACGAAAGAAGCATTATTTGCAGGAATCGGATTCTTGCTGTTTTTTTGTATGATCTTGTTGTGGTGGTTTCGGGTATCGGTGAGCCATGGGGACGGGGTTCAGGGGTCATGAGCCATGGGGACGGGGTTCAGGGGTCATAATAAGTTCAGAAATAGGATTTGGATATGAAGAAGATAATTGTCAGTGCCTGCCTGTTAGGTCAGAATTGCAAATATAATGGTGGCAACAACTACAGTAAGAAAGTCGCTGAGTTCATTAAAGAGTATGAGGTTATCCCGGTATGCCCTGAGGTTGCCGGAGGACTTTCTACACCAAGGATTCCCTGTGAAATAGTAGATGGAGTTGTTACTGACAGAAATGGCGAGAGCAAAGACAAAGAATTCAGAGATGGAGCAAAGCTTTGCGTTGAGAAAGCCATTGAGGAAAATGTGGAGCTGGCGCTTCTTCAGTCAAGAAGCCCGTCCTGCGGTGTGAAGCAGATTTATGATGGCAGTTTTTGCGGAAAGTTGATTGAAGGCAGAGGCGTGTTTGCGCAGTTGCTGGTAGAGAATGGAATAGAAGTATTGGATGCTGAGGATATAAAATAATGTTTTGAATGCGATTGGGAAGAAAGCCTGTGTTGCGGCAAAAAGAAAAAGGAGCGGATAATATCAGATAGAAATCATATCTAAAATGAACCAAGAACCCCGTCCCCAAGGGTC
>JAIKWF010000078.1 GCA_024685005.1 Lachnospiraceae bacterium | reverse complement strand
GAAGTGCTCTTTTACCATGTCCTCATATTCGCCGGTAAGGGCGCTTTCCATATCGGTGTAAACAACGCCGCTTTTTGCCACGTCTTCGCGGACATTGTGGTATACCAGCTCCGAGTCATACTGGGCTCCGACGCCGGCCAGAGATTCCCGTTCTGCCTGGGGGATTCCCAGCTTTTCGAAAGCATTTTTGATATCTTCCGGCACTTCTTCCCAGCTGCCCTTCATGTCGGACTTTGAGCGCACATAGGTAGCGATGTTGTCCATGTTCAGTCCGTCTATGGGCGGTCCCCAGTCCGGTACTTCGATTTTGTTATACAGTGCTAACGATTTTAAGCGAAATTCCAGCATCCACTCCGGATCGTTTTTCTCTTTGGAGATCTGCCTTACGATGTCTTCCGTAAGGCCTTCTTTTATCCGGTAAAAATCGGACTCCTTTTCTTCATCCTTAAAGTCGTATAATTCGCGTTCTACGCCTTCGAGCAGGATTCTGTCCTGCTCTTGTTCTTGTATCTTATCCATCTGGTTTTCCATTCATCTGACGGATCCGCCGACAGCGGATCCGGGTCTTTGTTTCCGATTGTGTAACGTCTGCTTACAGGTAAGCTTCAAATCCGTTTTTATTGATCTCATCCACCAGTTCGGGTCCACCGCTTTTTACGATCCTGCCCTTGACGATGACATGGGTCTTATCCACCTTCAAAGACTCTAAAATCCTGGTGGAATGGGTGATGATCAGAAGCGCTCCGTCTTCCTTTTTCTGGTATTCTTTGACGCCTTCGGACACGGTTCTTACGGCGTCTACGTCAAGGCCTGAATCCGTTTCGTCCAAAATCGCGAATTTCGGCTGCAGCATCAGCATCTGCAGGATCTCGGCCTTCTTTTTTTCACCGCCGGAAAATCCTACATTCAGATCACGGGAAGCATAGCTTTCATCCATACCAAGCAGTGCCATAGCCTCTGCCAGCTGTTTTTTGAACTGGAAGATCTTAACCGGTCTGCCTGTTTTCTGGCGGATCGCATTGCGGATGAATTCCTCTAAGGAAAGTCCCGGCACCTCTAAGGGATTCTGGAAAGACAAAAACATGCCTCTTGCGGCACGTCTGTCTGCACTTTCCTCTGTGATATCTTCTCCTTCAAAAAGGATCGTCCCTTCCGTCCGCCGGTAAACAGGGTTTCCCATCAGCACGTTTCCCAGCGTGGATTTCCCCGCCCCGTTGGGACCCATGAGTACATGGGTCTGACCGGGTTCGATGGTAAGGTCGATGCCTTTTAAGATTTCTTCTTCGCCTACTGAAGCTTTGATGTTTTGTATCTGTAAAATCTCGTTTGCCATTGTTTTTCTTTCTCTTTTTGGTAGTCTATGCTTACTTTTTGATCAACAGGGACTGTCCCGTCATTTCCGCAGGCTGCTCCATATCCATGATCTGCAGAAGGGTAGGTGCGATGTCGCACAGTCTTCCGCCTTCTCTTAAGGTGTAAGCTTCATCATAGTTGTACAGAATGAAGGGTACCGGGTTGGTGGTATGAGCGGTATGAGGTTCGCCTGTCTCCAGGTTTACCATCTGCTCGCAGTTTCCGTGATCGGCACAGATGAACAGTACGCCATCCATCTTCTTTACTGCCTCAACAGCAGCACCTACACACTCATCGATGCGCTCTACTGCTGCGATTGCTGCTTCCAGAACGCCGGTATGTCCCACCATGTCGGGATTTGCAAAGTTGATGATGATCACATCATATTCACCGGAGGTGATCTTTGCATCCAGCTTCTCGCTGACTTCCGGTGCGCTCATCTCAGGCTGCAGATCGTAGGTTGCAACTGCAGGAGAATTTACCAGGATACGGTCCTCTCCTTTGTTGGGCTCCTCAATACCACCGTTGAAGAAGAAGGTTACGTGTGCGTATTTCTCGGTCTCTGCGATACGCAGCTGCTTTAAGCCGTTCTTTGCCAGGTACTCGCCAAGGGTGTTGACGATCTCTTCTTTCTTGAAGGCCACAAACTTGTTGGGGATGGTCTCGTCATAGTCCTTGAAGCATACATAGCAAAGAGGCATGTAGCCGTTTGCTCTCTTTAAGAACTTGATGCACTTGGAATCAGATGCATCTCCCTCCTGCGCTGCAATATCTTCATCGGTAAAGCAGAATGCTTTGGTGATCTCTCTTGCACGGTCAGGACGGAAGTTAAAGAAGATTACGGAATCTCCTTCTTTTACCAGAGAAATGGGCTTGCCTGCCTCGTCGGTAATGACGGTGGGAAGAACGAACTCATCGGTCACGTCTTTGTCGTAGGATGCCTGCATTGCTGCGATGGGATCCGTTGCCTTTTCGCCTTCGCCCAGTACCAGGGAATCATATGCTTTCTGGATTCTGTCCCAGTTGTTATCACGGTCCATTGCGTAGTAACGTCCGGAAAGGGATGCAACCTTACCTACGCCGATCTTTTTCATCTCATCCATCAGCTCCTGCAGATAGCCTTTTCCGGAAGCCGGGGGTGTATCACGTCCGTCGAAGAATGCATGTACGTAAACGTCTTCGAAGTTTTCCTTCTTGCACATCTCAAGGATGGCATACAGGTGCGTGTTGTGGCTGTGTACGCCGCCGTCGGAAAGAAGGCCCCATACGTGCAGATCGGAATGTTTTTCCTTACAGTTGTTGATGGCGCGCAGCAGCTCTTCGTTTTTGAAAAATACGCCGTCCTCGATGTATTTTGTGATGAGGGTAAGATCCTGATAAATGATGCGGCCGGAGCCGATGTTCATATGTCCTACCTCGGAGTTACCCATCTGTCCGTCGGGAAGTCCTACTGCCAGTCCGGATGCATAGCCTTTCTGAAAAGGGCATTCTGCCATGAGCTTATCCATGACAGGGGTCTTTGCCATGGCAATGGCATTTGCGGTCTTCTCATCGCTCAGACCGTATCCGTCGAGTACCATCAATACTACCGGTTTTTGTTTCATAATATTTCTCCTTCTAAAAACTGAACTATGGTTACGTGAAAAAAATTTCCCCAAATACATTACACAGGATCAGCATTGCTCATCCCTGATTAACAAATCGATTCTGCTTTTCGTCGTAAGTATATCCGATACTCTTTAATTTTTCGCAGATCTGCCCGCTGTCAGCATTGTTAGCAGCTGCGAACTCTTCTAAGGACGGGTATTCGTCCCGGAGCATGGTATTGACGTAGGAAAGCAGCATTACAGGATCTTTCGGCATTTCATTTCCTCCTTTTATCCATCCGCCGTTTCCGGTAACCCGGGCCGGAGCGTTTTATACCAGATGAAAGCCCTTTGCCTGCAGGCAGGATGCCACTTCCGTTGCATCCGTCGTATGAAGCACCTGAACCGGCAGTCCGGAATCTCTGTTGAATGAAAGGTAAATATAATCCAGATTGATGTTGCTTTCCCGAAGGGCAATGAGAAGCTTGTTCAGCGCTCCTACCTCATCCTGCATTTCCACGCCGATCACATCCGACAGACTGGCAAGATAGCCTGCCTCGATCAGAGCATCTTTGGCCTCCTCCGGCTTGTCTGCGATCAGTCGGATAATGCCGTACTCTGCACTGTCGTTTGTCACGGATCCCCAGATGTTGATACCGCGGTCTGCCAGAACGCCTGTGATGGTCTGCAGATTGCCTTTTTTGTTTTCTGCATAAACCGATACTTGTTTGAGCATGTGTTTATCTCCTATCTTTCTATTGGTCGCATCTGCGACGTTTTTCTTACCCCGGTTACTATTGCCTGCTGTCATTCCTGCTGCGCATTATATAATGACAGCGCCACGCCGTCTCCCACTGTCAGGATGGTTGTGGTAAAATCTTCCGAGTGGGTCAGCTCTCTTAAATATTCCCGCATTCTTTTATGGATGGTGCGGTTTCTCCTTGTCAGGGCAAATTTGGATTCGATGATCTGTCCGTCCTGCAGGATATTGTCGGAAATCAAAAGTCCCCCGTTTTGCAGCACCCGTTTTACCTGGGGCAAAAAGTGGATGTACTGTCCTTTTGCCGCATCCATAAAGATCATGTCGTAGGCCTGATCCGGCAGGGTTTTCAGTACTTCTGCCGCATCTCCCTCAATGAGGGTGATCCGCTCCGACTGTCCGAACTTTTCAAAGTTGGCCCTGGCCTGTGGGATCCTTTTTTCGTAGTTTTCTATGGTGGTGATATGACCGTCTGACCGCATAAAGCCGCTCATAAAAAGAGCGGAAAAGCCTACGGCAGTTCCGACTTCCAAAATGCTTTTCGGTTGATACATACTCATCAAAAAACGTAGCAAAGACTGTGTCTGTCTGCGGATCACGGGTACATTGTCCCGCTTCGAGCTGCCGTATAATTCCTCCAATTCCGGTGAAAGCACGCTTTCTAGGGAATTGATAAAATCCGTATATCTTTCATCAACGATCATGTCTGTTTCTCTTTTACCAGCCGGCGCCGGCTTTCATGCCGCCTTCGCCTTCTCCTGCAGCCGGTTTGCTTTCTGCATTGTCATCGCCGCCGGTCTGCTCTGTCCCGGTATCTTCTCCGGAGGCATCACCTGCGCCGTCCTCTGCGCCATCCTCAGCGCCGTCTTGCGGGTTATCGGTTCCTTCCGCAGCACCATCAGCATTTTCGATCAGTTCGCCTGTCATGGGATCATACATGGTATCCTGCGTCGGTGCTGTCTCTTCCTGCTTCTTTTCCCCGTTCTCTGCGCCTTCGGCGCCCTCTTCCTCTTCGTCAATATGGGAAGCGCTCATCATTTCCATCATCTGGCTGGGCTTCATGGATGTATTAAAGGTATAGGTACCCGGCTCTAACTTCCCGTGGGATTCGGAAAGCCGCTCCTGACAGAAAAAGATCTTTTCGTCTTCCGCCAGTCCTCTGGAGGAAAGAAGCCTTCCCAGGGCCATGATATCTTCCGTATTTTCCACTGTTACGATCACGTCTCTTCCGGGAGCCGGCTCTTTTGGCGTATCGGAGAATACCATATATCCGAAATGATAGGAGTACATGGCTACCCGGTAAACACCTACTACCACCAACGCCGCTATGGAAAAGCGGACCACAAAATTCAATATGCCGAAAATAATTTTTTTGATCATTGTATGCCTCTATTCAAAATCAATGCTCACTGCTTTTACGATCTCGTAATTGATCGTCTGCATCATTCTGCACAGCGCGAGCTCTGCTGCCAGAAAATCGTGTACCACAGGATTTTCCCGAAAGCTTTCGTATTCCCTTTGAAAATGGTCGATCTCGTCAAACATGTTGTCAGGGTCGCTTTCTGTTTGCAGCAGGTAGTTTTTCCGTCTGTATTCATCCACCTGCTGTTTCAGCTCCGGGTATTGCCGCAGCCGGTCCCGCTGGGTGATGTACTCTGTGTATACAGAGGATTGCTGGATCTGCTTTATGAAGTTGTCCAAACTGTCTCTGTAGTCGGACATGGCGTGTCATCTCCTTACTGACCAACTTCCATAATAATGGGCAGGATCATGGGGCGGCGTTTGGTTTTTTTCCAGAAGAAGTCTCCCAGTTCTTCCCGGACTGCATTTTTGATCTTGTTCCAGTCGCCGGTTCCCCGGTCCAGGCATCTGTCGATGACCATGGCTGAGATTTCTTTTGCTTCGTCGAGGAGTTCGTCGGACTCCCGCACGTAGACAAAGCCGCGGGATACGACGTCCGGTCCCGATACTACGGTTCCGGATCCGGAGTCCATGGCTACTACTACGATGAAGATTCCGTCTTCCGCAAGGTGCTGTCTGTCCCGAAGTACTATGTTTCCTACGTCGCCGACGCCAAGTCCGTCTACGAATATGTTGCCTACGGGCACTTTTCCGACCACCGATGCGCTGTCCTCAGACAGAGAAAGCACGTCGCCGGACTGGATCACGAAGATGTTCTTGCGGTCTATGCCCAGGCCTTCTGCCAGGCGTGCCTGTGCTTTCAGGTGGCGCATCTCGCCGTGTACGGGTATAGCGTATTTGGGCTGTACCAGTGAGTAGATCAGTTTGATCTCTTCCTGGCAGGCGTGGCCGGATACGTGGGTATCCTGGAAGATCACGTCTGCGCCGTGTCCGTAGAGTTCATTCATTACCTTGGAGACTGCTTTTTCATTTCCCGGTATGGGATGGGATGAAAAGATCACTGTGTCTCTGGGTTTGATGCTGATCTTCCGGTGGGTTCCGCTGGCCATTCTGGACAGGGCTGCCATGCTCTCGCCCTGGCTTCCCGTAGTAATGATCACGGTGCGCTCATCAGGATAGTCTTTGAGTCTTTCTGTTTCGATCAGTGTATTTTCGGGTATCTTCAGATAGCCCAGTTTCTGGGCAGTCTCGATGATTCCCACCATGCTCCGGCCTTCCACAACTACCTTCCGGCCATATTTGTCGGCGGAATTGATGATCTGCTGCACTCTGTCCACATTGGATGCAAAGGTCGCAATGATCAGTCTGGTGTTAGGGTGCTCGGAAAAGATCTTGTCAAAAGTAGATCCTACGGTGCTTTCCGAGGGGGTAAAGCCGGGGCGCTCTGCATTGGTACTGTCGCACATCAGTGCAAGGACGCCTTTTTTCCCGATCTCAGCAAAACGCTGCAGATCGATGGGATCTCCGTAAACCGGGGTGTAATCCACCTTAAAGTCTCCCGTATGGACGATAATGCCCGCAGGAGAATAGATCGCAAAGGCCGCAGCGTCTGCGATGGAGTGGTTCGTGCAGATAAATTCCACGCGGAACTGTCCTAAGTTGATATGCTGTCCGAAATTGACAACTTTTCTGCGCACCAGGTTCTCGATGCCGTGTTCTACCAGCTTATTTTCTATGATTCCCATGGTAAGCTTGGTGGCATACACGGGAACCGGTAATTCCTTCAGGATATAAGGCAGGGCTCCGATGTGATCCTCATGTCCGTGGGTGATCAGAAAGCCCTTGACTTTGTCTACGTTGTCCTTCAAATACGTTATGTCGGGGATGACCAGATCGATCCCGAGCATGTCGTCCTCGGGGAAAGCCAGTCCGCAATCCACAACAATAATACTGTCTTCGTATTCGAAGGCAGTGATATTCATACCGATCTGCTCCAGGCCCCCTAAGGGGATCACCTTTACAGCCGGCTTCTTATTATTAACTTCCACATTAACCTCCGTTATGATTTGTATTACTCATCCTCTTCCATGGTAAAGGATACGTCATCCAAAAGGCTTTCGAACAGCGTTGCAACCGCAGACAGTTCTTCGTCGTCGGATACGATGCTGTAAGATGCCTCTTTGACCGCTGTTCCATCCTTGGCCACAAGAGAGGTTACGTCTTTTAAGATCAGTGCCTGTGCGTCTCCTTCCGGCTGATCGCATACCAGCAGATAGTCATTGCCGGAAAGTTTTGTTTTTTCCAGCACGAACATTTCCAGCTTTTCGCCGGTCTGATCTGTAAATGTCACTTTTTCCATTCCGGTTCCTCATTCCGGTTTCCCGGTATTTTTCAAATAGTCCATATATCCCTGCAGGATAAAGCTTGCGGCGATGCCGTCTATGGATTCTTTTCTCTTGCGTTTGTCCACGCCGGCCTCTTCTAAGATCCTGTCCGCTGCAACTGTGGTCAGTCTTTCGTCCCACAAAACTACGGGGAGACCGCTTCTTCTTTCCAGATCCGCAGCAAAGGCTCTGGATTTTTCCGCCCGCTCTCCTTCCGATGCATCCATGTGTTTCGGCAGGCCCACTACGAATCGTTCCACTTCATACTCTACCGCCAGTTCCTCTATCCTGGCCAGTGTCTGCCGCAGTTTATTCTCCGATTTTCTTCGGATCACTTCGATATTCTGCGCCGTGATCCCCAAAGGATCGCTGACGGCTACGCCCACCGTCTTGGCACCGAAGTCCAGTCCCATAATTCTCATGCCTGATCTTCCCAATGGTTGTTTTTGATATAAGATCTGAGCATCTCTTCCACCAGCTCGTCGCGCTCCACCTTCATGATCAGTGATCTGGCACTGTTATGGGATGTAATGTAGGTCGGATCCCCGGACATAATGTAACCTACGATCTGGTTTACCGGGTTGTATCCTTTCTCGCGAAGGGCTTCATATACGGTAGATAACACGATCTTTACACCGTTGCCGTTATCAGTCTCTACTTTGAAAAATTGTGTATCTGTCAGATTTGCCATAATACCACCTGCTTTCTTTATTTGTCAACTGTACAGATTTTGTGCATTTATTCCTTCACGGATCTGTCCGTGTCTGATTCCTTCGGTATCATTCCATGTGGGTCCGCTTAAAAGAGTTGACCTCGGGCTTGAGGAATTCGTTTTTCACCGGCTTCTGGGATGCTACAAAGTTCTCCACGTCTTTGTCGATGACGACTTCTTTTTTCAAAAGCACATTGACTTCGCTGTAGATCTTTTTATATTTTTCAGATGCAGTGATGGATAGGAACAGATCGCTGATGGGTCTGCTCTTTCCGTTCTCAAAATACTTGGTTTCTTTCGTATCCAGATAGTAGTAGATCTCGTGGATGGTCTGGGTGTTGGCCATGGTGTCCTGTACCGTCTCGTCGATGCGGATGGTGCGGTCGGAGCTTTCGCCGTGGATCACGATGCTGCCTCTGGTTGTGGGGCTGATCTCGGAGGAAAATGCCAGTCTGGAAAGCTGCTCCTTGATCATGGTCATATAGTGATCAACCTGCTGACGGGATACCGCTGCCGCAGGGCTTACACTGGTGGAACCTGCTTTTTCCATTGCGATTCCGATGCTGACACCGATCTTCATGATGTAATCATGCTGTGCCATGCGCTCTTTTACCTGCTTTTCCACTCTTGCATTGACTGATGGCAGGCCAATGACCAGAACGCTCTTCAAAAACTTGTATTTCAGATTGGTAAGCTCCTGCAACTTAGAGGCTGCCGTAGCATCCGCATGCGTGGTCCTCTTCATAAAATCGCAGTAGATCTCGCCGTCAGAGATCTCAAGGGTCTGGGCATCAATCCTCATCTTCAGTGATCCGATGTCTGCCTTGGTCGACTCCAGGTCCAGCTCGATCTCAAAATCCACATCTCTGGGAAAATGTTCCATGATAGCCGATGCCGTATCCTTGGAAACCCGTTCGATCTCGTTAATCTCATCCTTGGTATATCTCATAATGCCACCCCCCTGTTCTTTTTCTCCCGCTGCCTGAGCGGATATAACCATACCAAAAGGCATAGTTACTTATACATTCTACACTATTTTCGGCAAATTGGAAACCGAAACCTTGAAATTCCCTATTGCGCCCTTCTGAAATCATATACTTTCATATATCCCGAGCTGAAGAGTTTACTCTTTTTCCAGTCGGGATTGAAGGTTTTTATGATCTTCATGTGCTTCCTGACCGGGTTGTCCCGATCATCCCAAACCACGGCATTGATATCCCTGTAGCTGTGCTGCGCCAGAAGTTCCAGGCTGTCGCTATCCACAAAGACCACGTAGTCCATTTCGGCAAACTCTTCCAGGCAGGGGATCAGCCTGTAATACTCTCCGTTTCCGATCACGATCCCCACAGAATCCCTGCATTCCCGAAGTGTTTCCATACGCTGTGCCTCTTTCGGATACAAAAGAGGAAAGTCAAACCTAAGCCAGCCTGTAACCGACAAAAAGATTGCTGCCGCAAGCACCACGCTTCTGTACCTTTCCAGGGGCAGGACCAGGCAGATCATAACTGCCAGAAAGCACAGGGGAAAGATGGGGAACAGATATCTGTCGCTTATGATCTCCGATGCCTTTGCGATCAGGAAAAAATATGCAGCCGCGGGTATGATGAGCAAAAGGATCTTTGCCGGCAGCTTTGGCTGTTTCTTTTTCACAAGGAAAAATACGGTCAGGATAACCGCAGCCCCAAGGAGCACCGGCAGTATGTCCGAAAACATTTCCTTGCTCAGAAATCCCCCAAAGGCTTTCACCCGCTGCCAAAGGTCCGACAGCTGCGTTGTATGTTCTCTGATCTGTTCTCCCCTGTAGGAATGGAAAACATGGTCGATCATGGCCGGAAATACGCCATAGGCGGCAGCGCCGGATACAGCGCAGACGCCGCAATAGGCTCCCAGCCTCTTCCATTGTTTTTTCAAAAGCAGCCGGATTCCGAATACAACTGCCGTCACGATGCTGAAAATGGTCACATAGTAGTGGGTCAGGGCACCTATCGTAAGCACTCCGGCCAACGCTCCATAGCATTTCTTCCCCGGCTCTTTTTCCCACATTTTCAAATGCAGCAGGGTAAGAAGCAGGATTTCGCACATCGCCAGCTCATACATCCGGATCAGCAATACGCTTTCCGTCATTCCCGGCATCAAAACCGCGGCGGCGGTCAGCAGCAGGCGCTCTGTATCTTTTTCAAAAAACGTACCTGATATCAGCCAGATCAAAACTGTGGAGATCAGTGCGATCAGAATATTCATCCCCAGTCCGATCCAGGGGCAAAACCTTCCCGGCAGAAGTGCGGAACATAAATGGATCCACAGATAATAAAAGGGCGGATGCACATCCGCTGCCTGGTTTTCCCAGACGCGCTTCAGATTTACCTCCCCCGATTCGCATGTCAGATAGGTATATAAATCCTTTCCCTCATATAATCTGCCCTTTTCAAAATTGAAATCCACACCGCCGTCGTGATTGGCCAGAGCATAGGTGTAGTACTCATCCATGTGGAAGCCCTGTTTTTTGCCGCACATGCAAATGAGCAGGATCAGCTGGCAGACCAGCAAAAGGGCCAGCCAGAACTTTTTATTCGTAAATGCTTTTCTCATGTATCTTCTCCCGGCCCCCTGTTTTCACGCTTGCAGGCAGCCTTTGCCTGTTGGGTGCAGTTCCGCGACAGAACCCTTCGTCAGCATATTGAAAGTAGTGCAAAAGAGCTATGCCTCAGCACATAAGCCCGTCGCCGTAGTTTGTCCGGGGCGCTGCCTCCGTGATCTCCCCCGTCAGGTCCTCTCCTCCTGCCTTTGACACCGGCAGGGCGATCTCTAAGTAATTGGGGCTGTGACCCACAAAGCACTCCTTCCCTTCGATCTGCTTTGTTGTCTCCCAAAGCACCGGCAGGGGTTTGCCCAGGAATCGGTCCATGTAGGCTTTCCTGTTTTTTTCGTGGATCCTGCGAAGATCTTCGCACCGCTCTTTTTTCTGCTTCTCCGTCAGCTGTCCCGGCATTTTATCTGCCGCGGTGCCCTTTCTTCTTGAGAAGGGGAAAATATGGGTTTCGTAAAAACCGATCCCTTCCACAAAAGCCAGTGTTTCCTCATGTTCTTCCTTTGTTTCTCCCGGAAAGCCGGCAATCAGATCCGTGGTGATGGCGGGATCCTCAAAGTATTTGCGAAGGATTGCCACCGATTCTTGAAAGTCAGCGCAGGTGTATTGTCTGTTCATCCGGGAAAGAACGCTGTCGCAACCGCTCTGGAGGGACAGATGGAAATGGGGACACACTTTTTTGATCGCCGCAAGCCCCTTTGCGAATTCTTCCGTAATGATCCTGGGCTCAAAGGATCCTAAACGGATCCGTTCTATGCCCTCCACCTGTGCAAGCTGCTCTACCAGTGCAAGAAACAGGCCGCTGTGGCGGTAATCGCATACTCCCATCTGCTCCATCTTCCGGTCCTCACCTGTAGTCCCGGCATCTGTGTTTCCGTCAGCTTCCGATACCTTTGCGAATACCCGGTTATAGCTTTCATTGTAAAAATCCAGGCCATAAGAACTGATATGGATTCCGGTCAGTACGATCTCGCGATACCCTTTTCCCGCCAGTCTGCGAGCTTCTTCCAGAATGTGTTCTGCCTTTCTCGAGCGCACTCTGCCTCTGGCATAAGGAATGGCACAGTAGCTGCAAAACTGATTACAACCGTCCTGGATCTTCAGATACACTCTGGTATGCTCCATGGTGGAAGAAAGATTCAGTTCTTCATATTCCGGCCGGTCCGTAAGATCGGGGATCGTTGCTCCCTGAAGGGTTTTTTCGCCTGCTGCCGTTTTGCCCTGCTCCCGTCTGCCTTCTCTGGGTTTTTTCTCTGTCAGGTACTGCTCTACTATGGCTACGATCTCACCCTTTTTGTTGTTTCCGATGGCAAGGTCGATACCGTCCTCCCCTTCGATGTCCGCCGCATGGGTCTGCACATAGCAACCCACCGCGATGACCACGGCATCAGGGTTTAGCGCCTTGGCTTTGTGGATCATCTGCCTGCTTTTGCGGTCTGCGATATTTGTCACCGTACAGGTGTTGATCACATAAATGTCCGCTTTTTGTGCAAATTCCACAATAGAATAGCCATTTTTTTGGAAATATTGCTGCATAACCTCTGTTTCATAAGAATTCACTTTGCAGCCTAAGTTATGGAATGCTACTGTTTGCATTTTTTGTTCCTTTATTTTTGGATGTTTTTTGCATTGACTTTTTAAAAGCTCACAAGTAGTATTATATGCGAAGGTATTGAAAACGCAATGTAAATCTAGGAGGTAGAAAAATGAAAACTGTAAAAATTTCTTTAAATTCCATCGATAAGGTAAAATCCTTCGTAAACGATATTACCAAATTTGATTACGATTTCGATCTGGTATCCGGAAGATATGTTATCGACGCTAAGTCCATCATGGGTATCTTCTCCCTGGATCTTTCCAAGCCCATCGACCTGAACATTCACGCAGAAGAGAATGTTGACGATGTACTTGCTATTCTGAAAAACTACGAAGTTTAATCCTTTGCTAAAACCAGCGGGAGGTCCTTTCAGATCTCCCGCAGAATAAAAACAACTTTAAACCATTCAATACCTTTGGAAGCACTTGACTTGTCAAGTGTATTTTTTTGCCTTTTAACCATGCACCCGGATCACTTCGTGGTCCGTCAGTGCTTTTTCCATGAGCTCATCGATCACTTCCGACAGATTGCCTTCGTGGCGTCTGATGATCTCCGGATCCGGCCTGGTGACAGGATGTTTTGCCACAAAAATGGTGCAGCAGTCTTCATAAGGCAGGATGGAGGTTTCGTAGGTGTCGATCTTTTCCGACACATCCACAATGTCCTGTTTGTCAAAAGCGATCAGCGGTCTGTATACCGGCAGGGTGCAGACTTCGTTGGTGGACAAAAGGCTCTGCATGGTCTGGGAAGCCACCTGTCCGATGCTCTCTCCCGTTACAAGTCCCAGGCACTCTGTTTCTTTTGCGATGTGTTCCGCAATACGCATCATATAACGGCGCATGATGATGGTCAGCTCATCGTGGGGGCATTTTTCGTAGATAGCCATCTGGATATCCGTAAAATTGATCACATGCAGCCGGATGGGTCCTGTGTATATGCTGACCTTTTCTGCCAGATCCACCACTTTTTGTTTTGCCCGCTCCGAGGTGTACGGCGGCGCATGAAAATATACCGCCTCTAAGGATACCCCCCGTTTTGCAATCATGTAGCCTGCCACCGGAGAGTCGATGCCGCCGGATAAGAGCAGCATGGCTTTTCCGCCGCTGCCGATGGGCATTCCCCCCAGTCCGGGGATGATCCTGGAATAGATAAAGATGCGCTCCCGCACTTCCACGTTCAGCTCGATCTCAGGCTCATGTACGTTCACCGACAGATTGTCGCAGGCATCTAAGATCCTGCCTCCAAGCTCCATACAGATTTCGGGAGATTCCATGGGATAGCTTTTTCTGGCACGTCTGGCAAATACTTTGAAGGTATGTTCTCCTTCTTTGTAGGTGCGCTGCATGTAGGAAACCACTTCCTCCGCCAGCTTATCAAAGCCGTCGTCCTCCACGCTGACTACAGGGCAAAAGCCTGCGATGCCGAATACCCTTCCCAGCTGATCCCGAAGCTGTTCATCGATGGGATTTCCCTGGGGCAGATCCTCCGTAAAGCTGTAATCGTCGGGTCCGTCAATGTAGATCCTGCCCTGGGCACGCCAGACTTCGAACTCTCCTTCCGTGCGCTTTAAGGCAAACCGGATCTGTTTTACCAGTGCGTCCTCAAATACGTATCTGTTTTTTCCTTTCACGCCGATCTCGGCATATTTGATCAGGTAAATTGTTTTCATGTCTCTTTCTTCTTTCTGCTTTTCTTTATCTGCGACCTGTTAACGTCTCGTAAATCTCCGAAGGGCCGGCAGCAATTCTCTGAGGGCTTCTAAGGTCGTATCCAGTTCTTCCTTTGTGGTGTGGACAGAAAAGGAAAAGCGAATGGCCGATTCAAGCCTCCCGGCCGAAAGTCCCATAGCCCGCAAAGTGGCGCTTCCCGTTTGTTTATGGGAAGAGCATGCAGATCCTGCGGATACGTAAATTTCCCGGTCTTCGAGGGAATGGAGCAGCACTTCGCTGCGAACTCCCAAAAAGGACGCATTTACGATATGGGGTGCGTCTGTTCTGTCAGCAGCATCTGCAGTTTCCTGCTGCCCGACCGCCGGTCCGTTGATCTCCACATCCGGAAGCGCCGTAAGTTCTTTTGCAAAGTAGTCCTTTAGTGCATAAAGGCTGCGTCTGTCTTCTTCGAGGTTAGCATAGGACAACTTTGCTGCCTCTGCAAGTCCTGCGATGCCCGGTACGTTTTCCGTTCCGGAGCGCATATTTTTCTGTTGTCCGCCGCCAAACAGATAGGGCACCATCCGCACTTTGGAGGATGCATACAAAAGCCCCGTACCCTTGGGGCCGTGGATCTTGTGACCGCTGACGGACAAAAGATCGATCTTTTCCCTGCCGGGAAGGATGGGAAGCTTTCCAAAGGCCTGTACCGCGTCTACGTGAAAAATCGCATCGGGGACTTTTTCTTTCACCATGCTTCCGATGCGGGAAACGGGCTGGATGCTGCCCACTTCGTTGTTGACATACATTACGGATACCAGGATGGTGTCTTCGCTCAGGGCTTCTGCCAAAGCATTTTCATCCACAAATCCGTTGCCATCCACCGGAAGATAGATTGCCTCGTATCCCTGCCGCTCCAGCTCTTTAAAGGGCTCTAAAACTGCGGGATGTTCGATCTGCGTTGTAATGATCCGCTTTCCTTTTCTTTGGCCTGTTTTGGCTGCCGAAAAGACGGCCCAGTTATCAGACTCCGTTCCGCCGGAGGTAAAGTACAGTTCCTTTTCTTCTGCTTTCAGGATACCGCCAATGGTCTTTTTGGCTTCCCTGATGTAGCCTTCAGCTTCCACGCCCTTTTGATGGAGGCTGGAAGGATTGCCGAAATCCTCCGTCATGATCCGCAGCATCAGCTCTGCTGCCTTCGGATCCGTTTTTGTTGTTGCGCTGTTATCCAGATATATCATATTTTTTTCCTACCGGTCCTCCAGTTCGTACATCAATATGGACAGCATGGTCATGCCGGCTGTTTCTGTCCGCAGGATTCGTTTGCCGAGGGTAACTTTTTTCATCCCCATTTCCATGGCAGCTTCGATCTCCCCTTCGTCAAATCCCCCTTCCGGTCCGATCATCACACTGATGCTCTGACCGCTTTGAATGGCGCCGATAAGCTCTCTGGTATAGGAGATATCCTCCGCCATTTCATAGGGCAAAAGGGGCACGTCCGCTTTGGCTGCTTCCCGTGCGGCATCCTGAAAACTCATGACGGAGGTCACCTGCGGAATAAGCCCCCGCTTACTCTGTTTTGCCGCTGCTTCTGCAATAGCCTGCCAGCGCTGCTGTTTAGCCTTTGCCTTTTTGTTATCCAGCTTTACCACGCAGCGTTTCATGGCAACGGGAACGATCTTTACCGCCCCCAGTTCCACGGCTTTCTGTATGATCAGTTCCATCTTGTCTGCTTTGGGAAGTCCCTGATACAGGGTAATGGGGCAGGGAAGTTCTACGCCGTCTTCCTTTATGAATCGAAGCTCACAGATCACTGCCTCTTCTTCAAAGGAGGCAACTGCGCACCGGTATTCTTTTCCGTCAATGCCGTTGCTGACAGAAAGCTCTTCTCCCACCTTCATCCGGAGAACGTTTTTGATATGATTGACGTCACTTCCCGTGATGGTAACCCTCTTTTCCGTGATCTGGGAAGGTTCTACGAAAAACTGATACATATTTTTATTCCTTACATTTGTTTCCTTGCCACCACGCATCTCCACTCGCCCATGGCGGTGACAGATACGATCTCCAGTCCCGCCTTTTTGCAGGCTTCCGTAACGGAGTCCTCGGCTCCTTCCAGGATGCCGGAGGTAATGTAAATGCCGCCGGTTTTCAGCTGCCCTGCGGCAACCGGTGTCAGGGGGCATAATACCTGTGCCAGAATATTGGCAACTACGATATCAAAACCTTTTTTCTCAGTTGAAGCATCCAGGGCCTCTTTTTGCAGGTCCTGATCCGTGATGATATTGCCGATTTTCAGCTTGAATTTTTCTGCGGGAATCCCGTTCATGGACAGATTCTCTGCCACTGCTTCTTTGGCGCAGATATCCAGATCCGTTCCGACCACATGATCCGCTCCCTGCAAAAGTGCCACTATGCCTAAGATTCCGCTGCCGGTTCCTACATCCAGGATCCTGCTTCCGGGGGTATTATACTCTTTTAAAGCCTTCATGCAAAGTCTGGTGGTTTCATGCATACCCGTACCAAAGGCGCTGCCGGGATCGATGCGAAGGATCTTCTGGGTGTTTTTCACATGGCAGATATCTCCTTCCACGGAAAACTCTTTCTTCCCGCTGTCCTCCTGGCTGCTTTCCGCCGAAGCATCCGGCGTAAAATCTTTTTTCACTTCAATCCAGGAGGGAATGATCAAAAGATCCTCTACGGCAAAGGGCTTGAAGAACTCTTTCCAGTTGTTGGCCCAGTCCGTGTCTGCCGTTTCGGACACTTCAATGGTGCCTTCTCCGATATCCATATAGCTTCTGATGCCGGAAAGGGTCTCCTCCATTTGGGCCATGAGCCCCGGCAGATCGGATACCACATTTTCTCCGCTGACAAAAGAATAGGAATTGTCTTCCGTTTCTCCCAGGCCGATGACAGCTTTTGCCTGCCCGCCTGCTTCCTCATTTTCCGGATTCTGTCCTGCCACTTCCACGAAGAAATGCAGAAGTGCTCTGCCGTCATCCTCCCCGTATTCCGGGAGTATATCCACAAACATCTGCTCTTTTTCCAGGGGCGTCAGAGGGACATTGTCCTCGATCTGCGCTCCCTGCAGGCCCAGTTCATACATCTCGCTGATAATGATGTCCTCCGCCTGGGTTGTTGTCTTTATGGTCAGTCTGGTCCACTTCATAAGAGGCCGCCTTTCCTGTTATTTCTTCTGTTATTTCTTTTTCTTTTGGGAAAACATAAACTTCCGCGCCACATTGATCCCCACCTTAAAGTGGAAGGGTCTGAGGGCTTTGTCCGCATTTTTCAGCTCTTCCCGGATGGCCAGATGCTGGGGGCAATGCTGCTCGCATTTTCCGCAGGATACGCACTGGGAAGCAAAGGCCGGGTCCTTGCGCATGCCCACATTCTGGGCATAGTTGAACCGGGCGGAGTTTTTCTTTTCCGTATACATCTCATTATAATAATAGAAAGTGCCGGGAATGTCCACGCCTTTCGGGCATGGCATGCAATAGCCGCAGCCGGTGCATCCCACTTTCACTTTTTCCTGAATTGCTGATTTGATCCCGTCGATCAGGGTAAAATCTTCCTGCGTAAACTCGCCGGCCTGCGCCTCGGATGCCACCCGGCAGTTTTCTTCCACCATTTCCACGGAATTCATACCGGACAGTACGCAGGTAACCTCCGGCTGATTCCAAAGCCACCGGAAAGCAAGTTCTGCCGCGGTTCGTTTCTTCGGATCCTTTGCCACCAGTTCCTTTGCTTTTTCCGGCAGCATATTTACAAGCTTTCCACCCCGCAAAGGCTCCATGATGATCACGGGGATCCCCTTTTCCGCCGCCGCTTTCAGACCGTCCACACCGGCCTGGGAGGTTTCATCCAGGTAGTTGTACTGGATCTGGCAAAAATCCCAGTCATAGGCATTCAGGATCTTTTTAAACATCTCTGTATTGCCATGGAAGGAAAAGCCGATCTTTCGGATCTCTCCGCTCTTTTTCCGATCGCTGATCCACTGCTCGATGCCGTTCTTTTTCAAGTTTTCCCAGGCCTCAAGGTCTGTGAGCATATGCATCAGATAATAATCGATATAGTCCGTACGCAGGCGTTTTTTCTGCTCCGAAAAATACCGGTCCAGATCCGAGGGCTTTTTTACCAGATACTGGGGCAGCTTGGTTGCGATCTTGATCTGCTCCCGCATATGGTTGCGCTCAAAAATCTCACCGATGCAGGCTTCCGAACCGGTGTAAATGTAAGCGGTGTCATAGTAATTCACCCCATTTTGAAAGGCGGTCAGTATTTCACTTTCCGCCTTGTCGATATCAATGCTGCCGCCCTTTTGGGTAAAGCGCATACAGCCGAAGCCTAAGATAGAGATGTCATCGCCCTGCTTGTCTTTCCTGTAATTCATAGACTGTCCTTTCTTTCTAATCCTGTGTCCGTCATCTGCCTCTGCGTCCCGGTTTGGAGAGCTTTTGCTCATACATCTTCGCGTCGCTGATCTTCAGAAAGTCCTCAATTCTTCCGGTGTGATCCGTCTCCTGCAGATGATAGCCGTAGCTTAAGGAGATCTCATAGGGTTTCTCCAGATTCCGGTTGCAGCTTTTCAGGCTTTCCTCCATCCGCTGAAGGAAGCGCTCCGTCTTCTCCTCGGAATAATAAGTGGCAAAAATGTAAAACTCGTCGCCGCCGGCTCTTGCCGCGATCTCGCCGCCGTCGCAGCATCTTGTGATCGCGTCCGCAGCCGCCTTAATGGCGCAGTCTCCTTCATAATGGCCGTACACGTCGTTGATGTGCTTGAGGCCGTCCATGTCGATGACCATGGTGCAGACCATGCTCTTTTTCCGCATTCCCGAAAGGGCCTCTCTGGTCTGTTCATCAAACCCCCGGCGGTTCAAAAGCCCTGTCATGCCGTCCCGGATACTGAGATTTTCCAGATTGCCGATGAGCTTGTGGATCCGATCATTTTTCATCAGGATCTCCAGTGTCATGGCCATATCCAGAAGCCAGAGGTTGTAAAAATCATTAAAAATCGTATTGCCCCGCATCTCTATGGCCGCATAGCCAAAGGACCGCTCGGCGCAGTGCACGCTCATTATGTAGTAATAGCGGGGTTCTTCCGAATCCGCCCGGGGAATGAGGTAACCTCTGTCAAACTCTTCTTCCCCTTCCCGGTAAATGTGATCTTTGTCGATCCAGATGATGGGCCGGAATCTGCCGCAGGGCGCGGAAAAATCGCTGTCTATGGAGATATGCCCCCGCTCGTCCGTGTGCATCATCAAAAAGAACGCGCTGTAATCTCCGAAGTGCGTCCCATTTTCCAGAAAGACCCGCCTCAGGTCGCGATAGTTATCTACTTTGTTGAAACGAAGCATGGCAGATCCTGCATTTCGGATCCCATGGGTCAGCTCTCTGTTGTCCTCATAAACCCGGTTGGTATTCTCCGCTTCACTCTGATAATCCAGACGGCCGCAGCCGCAGGACTGGGATATGATCATCTGCGGACAAATCCGAAGATCGCTATCCTTGCCTAAGATCCTGCACAAAGCTTTTTTTGCCAGCTCATGACGTTCCCTGGTAACGGTGGTCAGATGCGGAAGGCACCTTTGTCCCTGCGGCGTTCCGTCAAATCCGCTGATGGCAATGTCCCCGGGTACGTGAACATCCCGCTTGCTGAGTGCCTTGATCAGGGCTATGGCCATATAGTCGTTGGCACAGACGATGGCCTGGGGTCTTGGAGACAGGGACAGAAAATACTCCGCCGCTTCTTCTCCTTTCCGGAACCAGAAATCCCCTTCAAACATGCCTGCGCCATCCTCCGGCATGCCACGCTCCTTCATAACGCTGCGAAATTCCGCAAGTCTTGCTCTGGCATCGGGGTGGGTCAGATGACCGGACATAAAGGCGATACGGGTAAAGCCGTGGTGATCGAGGAAATGTTCTGTCAGCTTCCGGATGGCGCCTTTTTCATCAAAGGCCACATTCAAAAAGCCCTCTACCACGCTGGAAATGGACACCACCGGGCATGCTGCTCCCCGGAGCTTGCGGATCACCCTGTCTGCCATTCCCTCTGCATTGTAGCCTTCTCCGTCAAAAATGATCCCGTCATAGGGACTCAGATCCACATAGTCGATCAGATCGAACTCATAATCTGCGTACTGCGCATTCTCATGGCCGATCTTTCCCATGGAATTGAAGAATACCAGCTCAACATCCAGTGCCCGTGCCTCCTCTATTAAAGCAGTGCACAGGCTCTGTCTGTACAGGCTGGTAAACCCACATCCGAAAACAGCGATTCTCTTTCTGCTTGCTTCCATAATAACCCTCTTGCATTACAATCACGCCGTATCTTTTCGTTTCGCTCTTCTGTTTCTATCATACCGATAATGACCGGTTAAAACAATCTTTTCTTTTTCTTTTTTTCTCCGTTCTTCTCTGCCGATTCTTTGTTCTTGGTATACTGATCCACGGCTTTTAAGCTGTTTCCCGTCAGTTCGTCAAAGCGGATCAGTGCTTCCTTTGCCTCTTTGGAAAGCTTATCCGGTACCTGCAGCACCAGTGTTACATAGTGATCGCCCCTGACATTGGCATTATGCAGGGAAGGTACACCTTTGCCTTTCAAGCGGACTCTGGTATCTGTCTGGGTTCCCGGTTTTACGTTGTATGCCACTTTTCCGTCCACGGTATCGATCATGATCTCGCCACCGAGGGCTGCCACCGCGAAGGATACCGGTACTGTGGAAAAAATGTTTGTATCCTGTCTCTGGAAAATGGGATGGCGCTGTACCACAACCTCCACCAGAAGATCTCCTCTGGGGCCCCCTGCCGTTCCCGGCTCTCCTTTGTCTCTGATACGGATGCTTTGGCCGGAATCAATTCCCGCAGGAATGGATACCTGGATCTTTTTACGGCTTGCAACATAGCCCTGTCCGGAGCATTTCGGACATTTTTCCTTAATGATCTGTCCGGTTCCGTTACAGTCGGGACATGCCTGCACATTTCGCACCATACCGAAGAAGGACTGCTGGGTGTAAACCACCTGGCCTTTTCCGCCGCACTTGGTGCAGGTTACTTTGCTGGTGCCGGGCTTTGCGCCGCTTCCGTTACAGTTCGGGCAGGGATCCTTTAAGTTCAGATCAAGCTCTTTCTCACAGCCGAATACTGCCTCCTCAAAGGTAATGCGGACGGAGGTGCGGATGTTGGCTCCTTTCATGGGGCCGCCGCTGTTTCTTCTCCTGCTGCCGCCGCCGAAAAAATCGCCGAAAATATCGCCGAAAATATCCGAAAAGTCCATGCTTCCGAAGTCGAAACCGCCGTACTGTCCCCCGCCGGGCTCAAAGGCAGCGTGTCCAAACTGATCATACTGCTTTCTCTTGTCCGGATCCGATAAAACGGCATAGGCTTCCGAAGCTTCTTTGAATTTTTTCTCAGCTTCTTGATCACCCGGGTTCATATCCGGATGGTATTTCTTTGCCAGCTGTCTGTATGCTTTTTTGATGGCCGCTTCATCGGCATTCTTCTCTACTCCGAGGACCTCGTAGTAGTCTCTCTTCTGCTCCGCCATGTTGTTACCTCGTCTTTTCGTATTGTCTGTTTAACCGCCATTTGGCGTGGAGGATCCTCCACGCCGTTTCATCCGTGTCCGGCAGGGCCGGGCTTGCGTTTCGTGTTATTGTTTTCCACAGTCGCTGCCGCTTCCTCGGGGCT
>JAIKWF010000074.1 GCA_024685005.1 Lachnospiraceae bacterium | reverse complement strand
TCGAGGTTCAGAAAAAGCTCGGCTGGCAGGTCAACACCTGGGCGGTCGGCGATCTCGTCAAAGAGATGAACGCTGAAGTCATCGAAATCAACGAAGAATAAGGCTCTTCCTACAGCTAAAAAGACTGAGAGGACAGGGCCTTTTCTTATGCCCAAATCTCCAGAGGCGGGCAGATATACGGCCGTATCGCGGAAGTCAGTCGACGGGCTTTCGCAAAGACCACGTAAACCAACAAACACTAACAAACCCCAAACACCGTTTGGGAAATTCAATTCAGGAGGATTAACATTATGGCATTTTTCAATAGCGCAGTAGGCGTACTTCAGACTCTCGTAGTAGCTCTTGGTGCAGGTCTTGGTATCTGGGGAGCGATCAACCTCATGGAGGGTTACGGTAACGATAACCCCGGCTCTAAGTCCCAGGGCATGAAGCAGCTCATGGCCGGTGGTGGTGTTGCACTCATCGGTATCACTCTTGTACCCCTTCTTTCCGGACTTGGGTATTATGACCATCAATGCACTGGTGGCAGCGGATTCTGCGATCATTCCTACATCCACAGCGTATCTGCCGGTGAAGGGTTTACAGCAGCTCCTGTCCACAATCTCAAAGGTAAGGAAGCAGCTGAACAAGGGCTTAAGGATTGAAGGCATTCTGTTTACGATGGTGGATTTAAGAACGATTTATGCGAGAGATATGATGAATGTCGTCATGAAGACCTACGGAACAGGTTCCGGAGTGGGCGTGTTTGAGAGCTTTATTCCGTATTCGGTAAGAGCGGCTGAAAGCACGGCTGCAGGAGTAAGTATCTTCCGTCATGATCCTGACGGTAAAGTGGCGGCGGCATATATGGATTTTGGAAAGGAGCTGATGAGGCATGAAGCAGAGACCAGGTGAAAAGATAAAGTTGAAGAGTGTAGATGAACTGTTGGGCGTGTCCAACGAAGAATCCAATCTGGATATACCGATGGATCAGATCACGGCTTTTAAGGATCACCCCTATAAGGTTGTGGACGATG
Organism: Lachnospiraceae bacterium; assembly: GCA_024685005.1. Lineage (GTDB taxonomy): Bacteria > Bacillota > Clostridia > Lachnospirales > Lachnospiraceae > RGIG7926. The sequence goes on along the minus strand of JAIKWF010000074.1, from coordinate 21,420 downwards.
CGAAGATGCAGGAACTGGTGGAGAGCATCAAGCAGAACGGCATTCTGACACCGGCGATCGTGAGACCGAAGCTTGATGGCGGCTATGAAATGATCTCCGGTCACCGCAGGATGCATGCGGCAAAACTGGCAGGGCTTTCAACCATTCCGGCAATCATCAGGGAAATGGATGATGATACCGCTACGATTGTGATGGTGGAAGCGAATGCCCAGAGAGAAGAGGTGCTTCCGAGTGAGAAAGCTTACGCCTATAAGATGAAATATGACGCCATGAGAAGGCAGGCTGGAAGACCGGGAAAAAATTCGCCCCATGATGGTACGAATTTCCGAGCCGATGAAGAACTGGCAAAAATGGTGGGCGAAAGCAAGAATCAGGTCTACCGTATCATGCGACTTACGGAGCTTCTGCCGGAGCTTTTGGACATGGTGGATGTCGGTAAGCTGCCGATGGTTCCGGCGGTGGAGATCACCTATCTGGATAAGGGTGTTCAGAAGCTTATCTACAAGTATATGCAGGAGTACGGGATCCTGAAGTCCTATCAGGTAACATCAGTACGGAAGTATGTTGAGGAAAACGGCAGCATCACGGAGTTGAAGCTGAAGAGACTGATCGAAGAGCATATGACGGGGAAAGCCAATAAAAAGGTTGTCCTGACAGAAAAGAAGCTGAGGGATTATTTCTCATCAAATTATTCTACGGCGGATATGGAGAAGGTTATCTACAAGCTTTTGGAACAGTGGAAAGCAGAAAAGAACAAGGAGGAGACCACATGAAGGGGTTTAAGGAATACAGGAAAATGAAGGTGTACGAACAGTCGGGTTATCGCTACAAGTCCACTCCGACAATCATGCTTAAAGGTGCCTGGCTTCGCGACTGCGGTTTTGATGAAGGCACTCCCATCACGGTGAAGTGCGAGAGCGGAAGGTTGACGATAACCAGGGCTGATGAGGTTGTGTGTGATTTCAGAGAAGTTGCTGCAGAGCCGGTAATGTGTGTGGCTGAGGCAGCAGGCGGATACGGGAGGTGCTGAGTATGGATGCAAAGACTATTTCGAGAATAAGAATGACACTTTGGGTGGTTCTGATCATTGTGATCGCATTGATGTTTATCTACGGGGAAGAGATCGGATCGTGGTTTATGAATGAGCTGACATCCGGTAAGGACAGCCAGTTGCAGCAACTGCTGAGATAGGAGGCTGCCTATGTTTGACATGAATGATCTGGCTACACTGGATGATCGATACTTCTGCATCCTTTATAAGGATCCGTATGATGTGACGATCCGGAGCAAGAATACTGGACATTATTGGAGCCTTCACAGTCCGGATTGCCCGGACAGAGGCGTAGTCGTAATATTTCATGCGCATCACATCGGACCGTTTCATACACACGGAAGGGCGAATAGCCTGAGGCAGGCAGTAAGAAGCATCAAGAGCCATGACCGGTGGCAATTGCAGGGAAGACCGAAGAGAAGATAAAAAAGGAAGGCTGGCAGATGTATTCTTTCTGCCAGCCTTCCGGCTATTTAACGGTACTTGCTGAGGCGGTTCTTGAGATCTGCCAGCAGTTTCCTCTTCTTGTAATTATAGGTTGACTGAACGTAGCCAAGGTCAGCGGCAGCAGTCCTATCATCTTTATCATCCATGATAGCCTGGCAGATTGCACGTTTGTCGGGATCCAAATTATCAAGGATATCCATGAGTGCCTTCAGCAGCTCACTATACATGATGGCTTCTTCGACATCGGCATCATGATCGATGGCATCCATTCCGGCTTCCTGCATCTGCTCCAGAGAGTATGGTGTGCCGGAGCGGAACTTATCGCATTTACTGCAGTCCTTTCTGCATCTCCGAATCCTTCCTGTTTTGGTTGTTTCCATGCAGCGGGATTCTCTTTCGGCTTGCCGTTTTTCTTTCCATCCAGGACGCATTATTGTCCGGTAGACCTCCTCTGAAATGATAACAGTTTCGTCGATGGTTTCATCACAAACTGTGAAGTGAACGCGGTAGAAAAATTCTCTGTTGGTGTTGTTTTCTTCCATATTGATGACCTCCATTTCTGGTTGGAAACAGAGATCATCGATGGGATAACAGCACGAAAAGACCATGGCCGGGGGCTGTTTTCAAATCTGAATCACTCTGTTTCAGATTTGCAGCCGCCCGTTCCGGTGGTCAGTTGCTGGTTACTATTCAGTTGTCACACGATACCGGAACTCCTGCGCAGGCGGATATCGTGCGTATAAACAAAAAAGCCGGAGATTGATGCAGCATTTGCTGCTTCAATTCCGACTTAATTGGTGACCTTAAGGTCCCGGATAGTCAGTCAATTGAATGACATGTATTTCCGATATTCATTTTTTTCTGCCTTTGCGGCGGATCTTTGACGAAGGATATGCTTTCATATTCCAAAGATCTGCCTCGAAGGCTGAGTTACATTTATTGCATATGACGGATATCCATACATCGGCTTCGCCGTCAACGGCAATCTCTCCTTTCCCGCAACAGGGGCATCTCACTCGGTGAGGGTAGCTGCGGGAGTCACGCGATCTGGCGCGACGGGTTTTCATAGTATAAAGATCTGCTATGTAGAAGTTGTTGCGGTTACATTTGCTGCACATTACAGATACCTGCAGTTTCGCACGGTTGGTTGCGAGTATCTCGCCATGGCAACCCCAGGGACACTGCAGATGGATGCGATAATCCTTCATATATTCAGCCCCTTTCATTGTAAAAAAGCGCAAAAAAACAGAGCCGCACGTGTAAATAGACGACCAGATCGTGCCGTATGGCTGGTCATCTGCTTACATGTGCGGCTCTGTACTCTTGGTTACCAGGTAAAGCTCACTGACAGTAAACTCTCGATATTCAATTGTATGAAGGATGGTTCCTGCTTTATTGCGGATCCTATTCCTTATTATTCCGCTGGATGCGGACATTTCTTCTGTATTCAATTTTTACTTTCTAAGCTGTCGCCATCAGCAATGTAGTGGAGGTTGGCGATTTATTTTTGATCCTCCGAATCCTGCTTCCTGTACTTTTCAAGTGTAGTAACAATGAAATACAGGAGAGAGCTGCAGGACATGTCTTCAGTTTTTCCGGTACGTGTGTTCTTGATCTGTACACGAGGTTCACCCTCGTCGAACATGATCATGCGGAAGAAGGGGATACCCTCTTTAGGACTATGAACCCATTCACTACTCACAGACGTTTCCTCCTTTCCTCTGTATTTGCTATATTTGAACCTGTTAAGGGTCAAAAAAATACACGGGAGGTATCTTCTTAGACCTCACCGTGTATTAATAGCCTTCTATATGTACCGATAGTCTAGGTAGTTATAGCGTAGCAGGTGAGATCTAGTGTTCCAAAAAATACATCTTTTGAAATGATGCGAATGAACTTCATTTTGGCCGATCCCTCCTTTCTGGCAAGATGCCGCTACATATACCTTTTACTCGATAAAACGTTCTCCAATCAATGTATTATTCAGTAGGGGAAGTCAATGTTTAGACCGTTAAGGGTAAACTATCCCCTCTTGTACCATTATTATAGAAGATGGCTTGCTGATAATCAAATAAACCGGTGACTTATTCAGGTGTTTTTATAACATTATGTAAATGAGAAAATGTCAAAATTTGTCATTGAGCATATAAAATTCGAGCATATATGGACAAATATTGACTAAATTTGTATAATAAGTGTTGAGATTCAGGAAAGGAGGGACAAGACGATGGCGAATAAAGAAATCACATATCAAAGAGAAGAATATATCAAGGGCGTAAAGAAAAGACTATGTGAAGCGCTCGTAAAGAGTAAGCTTTCAAATGCGGCATTGCTGACGCAGCTGGAAGATACATACGGCTTTGGGCTGAACAGGGGAACTCTTTCGAAGCTTTTTGATGAGAACGACACGACAAGTCTGGATTATGCGTGTCTAATTACAGTCTGCCATTTCTTTGGCTTCGACTTTAACAAAATCCTGGCACCGGAAGTGAATTCTGAGTATCCGCCGCGATACCGTGATATTGCCGGATCGGATTATGGACTTCCTGATGAAGAGAGAGGGATTAACCGAACAGGTACTGATGAGGTCGATACGGGAAAAGCCTTTATTGAGAGTTTGCGCGATGCCCAGGATCAATTTCTTATATTGAACGATGAAGGATATGAAGGTACATTTACGGGTTATTATTTGCCTGAGTCACAGAGGAAACCCGCTCCAAGGAAATTTACTTTAGAGATGAAGAAGCAGGATAACGGCACGATGAAAGCTCGCTTGGAGCAGAAAATACGTTTCATGAATCCGAAGTCAAAAAAGATGGAGACAAAATCTGAAGTCTTTATTGGCGTTCCTGTATATGTTAAAGCATACCGATCTGTAATGATACTGATGACATCGGATAAGAATACAGGTGAATGCTGGCTTCTCGCATTTGCTTATCAGAAATATGATACTGAGGTTGGCCTTATATATCGTCATGGACTTATGCTGACAGGAGAAAGCATCAAAGGCGCAGCATTGAGCGCTGAGACATTTTTGCTGTTCAATACTCCGGTAAAAAAAGATAAGCAGAAGTTTTTGACAGGTCTGCTGAAAGCTCCGAATTGGAGATATACGGTATCCGTGGACGAAGCAAAGGAGCTTGCCGAAAAGGATCCTGATGTTAAGGAATTTCTGGAGAAATTTGATAAGATTCTGGAGATGAACCGTCAAGATGTATACGTTATCCATGAGGATGACATCTTAACAGCCAATGCCGTTAAAATGGAAAAATATGACCGCGTGAAGGGACTTCTGATGCTTAAGGCGATTTCCACGGTGGCTGGTGTCTATCATTTCAGGGCAAAGCATAGATATACCGGATTTGCAGTAAACTATCTTGCGGAGGCAATGCTTGATGAACCCGGAGATGACGAAGAGGATTCTGCAGAAAAGGATACATGATATTCATAGAGGTAAGGATAATTGGACAATAATCTATTTAAGCTTCTTAAGACAAAGGAAATAATAGCTATACTAGACGGGGATACAAAATCAGATAAAAGAGTATTTGAGGATGACTCCGATTTGTTGGTTCAAATGCCGTATTTAAGCGGACCGGATCTTTGCGGAATTAGTACCAGATTTGGACTGGCACGAGAGTATACGTGGGGAGGAACAAATCTGAGCAGGTGGCAGTACCTTGATGACTTAATGGGATATTGCTTGGAGAATAATCGTTTTCCGGATCTGCTGGCATTCTTGTTTAGTAAAGGTCAGTTTTCCAAGATGTTATCAGGCTGTACGGCAGAAGAAATCAATACAGCTTATAGTCGTATATGCGCTGAAGTGATACAGATGATCAATGGTATATTGCTTTTTGGCGGGCATGAGCTTGTCACTATTGGCAACTCTTTTTGTGTGAGAAAGTGCGGAGAAAAAGTAGAGGTACAAGCACCTGCAATTAAGCAAATTGATAGAGAATACATCAGGAGTATCACGGAAAGAGCATTACAGGATGTTGATCAAAAAAACTATGATAGCGCGATTACTAAGTCACGAACGCTGTTGGAGGAAACGTTTTGTTACGTGATAGAACAGATGGGTGAAAAGCCAGCAACCTCAGGGCAAATATCTGATCTATATAAGCAGGTTAAGAATCTTTACAGCATGCACACTGATGGTAATACTGACAGGAGAATTAATACGCTGTTATCAGGTTTGGAAAAGATTGTATCGGCAATATCAGAAATGAGAAATAAAGACAGCGATGCACATGGAGTTGGGGCAGAGAGAGTTGAAATAGCTGATCATCATGCGCGCCTTTTTGTAAACGCTGCATTAACTATGGCGGATTTCATTTTATCAGTTGAAAAGGAAGGATTTACGGCTGCCGGATAGAACCGACAGCCGCTTCCTTTTTAACTGAATGACAGAACCCATTCCATAAGATCATGATCTGGATCGACTTTGTTGAGGATCTGGAGGAGATTAAGATAGGGCTCTGATTTCGGAAAAGGTCCCTTACCATGTATGTGTCTGGAAGTTTTCTTTCCAATTTCTTTGTAAGATATTGACCATGATCCGGTATCACAACCCATGAGATGATCTTCAGGGACATAATCAGAGGGAAATGCCTTCGGCCACTTGTAGATACAAAGACCATTCAGTTTCCTTGATAAGCCTTCTTTATCAAGGATCCTGTATCTCATGACCTGTTCACCCCGCTTGTAAATGTACATTCCCCTGAGACCTCTTTCTGACCTTACATACAGATCATCTGAATCGAGGGAAATATTGATGTGCTTGGTTTCATCGGATTCTGCGCAGAATTCAAAGGAAATCTCATCCAGCAGATACGGGTAATGTTCGATGAGACAATTCCTTTTTCTGAAGTATTCGGGATTCGTCATCTTACTGAATGCGTATTCCATAGCATCCTCGATCGAATAGGCCACAGGATCATCAACTATCACAACATCCCTGTTGCAAAAACTGTTGCCGCCAGCGGCTGTGATCCGGTCATCAATAGCATTCCAGTTCTTGTCGAGAAATTTCATTAGTGCTTCGTGTATTGTGCCTATACCTTCCGGACAGAGAGATTTGTCCATCCAATATTTGGCACTGAAGGTTTCGTCCAGTCTTACAATTACATCGCGGGGATCATCATAACCTGCATAATCAAAAAGATCGGGATTTTCATCGAGATAGGCTCCGATCATGCGAACGAGTTTGTTGATATTGTTTGCCGCCATAATATGCCTCCTTTGCTTTGCGTGGGTTTACAGCTTCAATAAAGTGATTTCATTGCGTTTCAGGCTTTCCTGAACATCAATGATCCGCTGGTTCCGGCTGCCGCGAAAGGGCAGGGAAATGTCTTTCTCTTCTAAAATGAACGGGCCGTCTACCAGAACATCTGTCATCTTCAGGATGGAGCGTATTTCTTCAGATTTGCCGTATCTCTTTTCGTCAGTAAGGTCTTCCCATGTGAATCCGGTATAGATCCAGATATCTTTCTCCGGGAGATTATTCCGGACACGCTTAAGCACCTTAAGGACGTGAGGCTGATTGATATAATCCAAAGGTTCGCCTCCGAGGATCGTGATGCCGGAGATGTAATCAGGTATCAGCTTTTCAAGTATTTCCTGCATGGTATCCTCTGTGAAGCGTGTACCATAGGAGAAATTCCAGGTTTCACGATTAAAACAACCTTTGCAAAGGTTCCTGCAGCCGGATACGAACAGGGACAAGCGGCAGCCGGTGCCGTTGGCGATATCAGGACATATGATCTTTCCGTAATAGAAAACACTGTCGATCGAGTGCGGGTTATTTTGTTTAAGCATGTCGATACCTCCTATAAATGCAGCACTCTGTCGTCGATCTCCTGCGTGCGTCCCTGATTCCAATACTGGCTGCCGATGTAGCCACAGGTACGACGGACAACGTTCATAGTGCTCTGGTCACGGTTGTGGCAGCAGGGGCATTCCCATACCAGCTTTCCGTCATCTTTGACAATCTTGATTTCACCGGAGAAGCCGCACTTCTGGCAGTAATCGCTCCGGGTATTCATTTCGGCATACATGATGTGATCGTAGATGTAGCGGATCACTGCGATGACCGCCGGAATGTTATGCTGCATATTCGGGATCTCTACGTAACTGATGGCTCCGCCCTTGGAAAGAGCCTGAAATTCGGATTCGAAGGTAAGCTTTGCAAAGGCATCGATCTGTTCCGTGACCCTGACATGATAACTGTTAGTGATGTAGTTCTTATCTGTAACACCCGGGATGATCCCGAAGCGCTTCTGCAGGCACTTGGCGAACTTGTAGGTGGTGCTTTCCAGTGGCGTACCGTAGATGGAAAAGCTGATATTGGTTTCCTTTGTCCAGCGGTCGCAGGCTGAGTTCATGATCTTAAGGATAGTAAGGGCTAGTTCTTTGGCATTCGGATCCGTATGAGATTTGCCGGTCAGGTAGTACACGCATTCCGCAAGACCGGCGTAGCCAAGGGAAATGGTGGAGTATCCGCCGTACAACAGCTTATCGATCGGCTCTCCTTTCTTCAGACGGGCAAGAGCTCCGTACTGCCAGAGTATTGGAGCAGCATCCGACAGAGTTCCTTTGAGCCGGTTGTGGCGGCACATCAAAGCTTTGCGGCAGAGTTCCAGGCGTTCATGAAGGATATCCCAGAATTCACCGAGATCGCCTTTGGAAGAGAGTGCGACATCTACAAGATTGATGGTAACGACGCCCTGATTGAAACGACCATAGAACTGATAGTTCCCGTTTTCGTCCTTCCAAGGGCTTAAGGCGGATCTGCATCCCATAACCGGGAAGCAATTGCCTTCCTTCAATGCTTTCATCTGTTTTTCGGAGATGTAATCCGGCACCATGCGCTTTGCAGTACATTCGGCGGCCAGCTCCGTGAGATAGTAGTACTTGGAATCCGGGTGAATGTTATCCTCTTCCAGAACATAGAGTAGTTTTGGAAAGGCGGGAGTAATATATACGCCGACTTCATTCTTTACACCGAGGATCCGCTGCTTTAAGGTCTCTTCAATGATCATCGCAAGATCGTTCTTTTCCTGCTCGGTTTCAGCCTCTCCGAGATACATGAAGACGGAGAGGAAAGGTGCCTGACCGTTGGTGGTCATCAGTGTGATCACCTGATACTGTATGGTCTGCACGCCTTTTTCTATTTCTTTTCTGAGTCTCTTCTCCACAATCTTTTCCATTGCCTCCACGCTTAAACGGGCTCCGGCGATATCAGCGTTTTCCAGTACATCCTTTGCAATCTTCCGTCGGGACTTTTCCACGAAGGGAACCAGATGCGTTAGTGATATGCTCTGTCCGCCATACTGGTTGCTCGCCACCTGGGCGATGATCTGTGTTGCAATATTGCAGGCAGTGGAGAAGCTGTTGGGCTGGTCAATGAAGGTCTCGCTGATCACGGTTCCGTTCATCAGCATATCCTTCAGATTCACGAGATCACAGTTATGCATATGCTGGATGTAATAGTCAGTATCATGGAAATGGATGATACCTTCGTTATGTGCTTCCACGATCTCCGGTGGCAGCAGTTTTCTTAAGGTGATATCGCGGCTGGTTTCACCGGCGATGTAATCGCGCTGTACGCTGTTGACCACGGAATCCTTGTTGGAATTCTCCTGCCGGACTTCTTCACTGTTGTTATCTACAAGGGTAAGGATCCGTGCATCCGTGGAGTTCTCCTGACGCATATGTTTGTGTTCCAGACGGTAGTGGATATAGTGCTGAGCGACATAAGGAGCGTCCTGCTCCATGATCGCCCGCTCCACCATATCCTGAATTTCTTCAACATTCACAGTACGCTGCAGGAGCTCGCACTGTTTTGTGACGGTAGTGGCGATGTCTTCAATCTGGGCATCCGAGAGTTCTTTTTTTAATGAGGTATCATTTGCCAGAGATACTGCTTTAATAATGCGCTGGGGATCAAAGCTGACCTCAGCGCCGGTTCTTTTCATCACTTTCATGGCATACTCCTTTCCGTTATTTTTTGTAAAACGATGATTCAAAGCCTTCAGCATTGAGTACAAGTCCTTTTGTCCAGGAGGGTGCGCGGCTCATCTGTTTGCTGATCACCTCGACATCCACGCTGGGACTGCATTCTATGATCAGCTCATCATGAACATGGCCGCAGATGAAGCAGTGGGAGAGCGTCCGCATGGCGTGGCAGAGAAGATCTCTGGAAATAGCCTGCACGATGTTCTCCACGAACTTCGGACCATAAGATTCAATGCGTTCCCATTTCTTGGTTGCTCCTACTCCAAGGTAGGAGATACATTCGCTTCCATAATCGTTGATACCGGTCTTTGGCTTCACATAGGAGAGCGTTCTGCCGGAAGGAAGCGTGATAAAAAGCATTTTGCTTTTGCATTCAAAGTGGATCCCACGAACATCCGAGGGTGTCAGGTTGATGACGGCATTCTTTACCGCACGATCCACTGTCCACCAGAAAGAAACAATATTCGGATTGGCTTGTCGCCAGGAATCCACCAGTGGTTGAAGGTCATCCTCCGATAATCCTTTTTCAAGGGCTCCCATACTGATCAGAGCACCGACGGAGCCGCCATAACCCAGAGCCAGCTCTGCTATTTTGCCTTTCTGCCGGAGATCTCCGTTAATACCGCCCTTTACAACCGGTACACCGAACATGGCTGAAGCAGAAGCACAATAGATATCTCCGTTATTGGCAAATACCTCTGATCGCCAGTCTTCCTCTGCCAGCCAGGATAAGACTCTGGCTTCGATGGCAGAAAAGTCGGATACGATGAATTTGTATCCGGGCTTTGCTACGAAGGCGGTGCGGATCAGTTCGGAAAGCACATCCGGTATGCTGTCGTAGAGCATATAGAGGCTGTCATAATCAGCATTGCGGACGATGGAACGGACTGCATCCAGCTCCTTCAAATGTGTCTGTGGAAGGTTCTGCAACTGGATCAGTCTGCCAGCCCATCTGCCGGAGCGGTTGGCACCATAGAACTGGAACATTCCACGGGCTCTGCCATCCTTGCAGACAGCGTTTTGCATGGCCTGATATTTCTTGACTGAGGATTTTGCCAGCTGCTGCCGGAGTCTCAAGACGGTCTTTACATCCTGAGGAATATCAGCTTTCAGCAGTTCCTTGATGGCTTTTTTATCCAGGGACTCGGTAGCAACACCTTTGGTGAGCATCCAGTCAGTGAGCTGTTTTACGGAGTTAGGGTTTTCAAGACCGGTCAGACGCTGGGCTTCAGCGGTCAGATCGGCTTTTACCTGTTCGTCGATTTCGATTGCTTTGGTAACCAGAGTCATATCCAGTGCGATACCGCGATCATTGATCTCCTGATCGAGGTGATATTCGTCCCAGACTTTATCCGGCACCGGATATTTTGATAAGCGTTTCTGTATGGACATTTCTACTTCAACGTCGCGTTTGTTGTAGGCTTTGAAGAGATCCCATTTCTCACGGGCGTGATCTGGGAGATTTCTTGTCCTGCCGCCGTTTACCTTGGTGGGCTTGCAGGGAGTGCAGAAGTACCGGATCAGATCCTTGCCTTCTGACAGTTTCTGTTCTTCAAGTCCGAGCGCAGCTCCGGCACCGGCCAGAGAGAGCGGCAGTCCCATATAGGCTGACCAGATCATTGTGCATTTCCAGGAAGAGGGATCCAGATAGTTCGTTACGCTGTCCTCCGGTATGCTGTAGCTTGTAAAAAGCTCCGGTCGGTTTCGTTGAAGCCAGATCGAGAGACAGATCCTTTCAAAAGAAGCATTGAATGCCCATTTGATCACGGAATCATCCACAAGCGCTTCAAGGATTTCCTCCGGAATAAGATCACCGGAAGCAAGATCATATACCTCGACAGATCCTCCGTTTACGGATACGCCAAACAGCAGAATCTCAAAATTAGAGGACTCAGCATATCTGTAGACACCGCATTTGAAGATATCGATGTCGCTGTAGGTCTCCAGATCAATGCTGAGGGTAAGAATTCTTCTCATCATTGGCTGTTCCCCTTTCGTATTTTTGTGTAAAAAAATGGCCAGACGGCAGCAGTGAAGCTGCCGCCTGACCTTGGTACTAAGACGGATTAATTAAGAAAGCCATCATCCTCATCGTCGTCATCCACCTCTGCAAAATCATCTTCAGCACGGCTCTTGCTTCCAAGAGGCTCTCCGTCGCGGAACTTCTGAAGATTGTTCAGTCCGCAGGCGATGCCCTTGTTGCCGTTACTGTTGAAGGCGTAGAAGTTGATGGATGCTCTGCCGTAAACGCCGGAATAAACCTCGGAACGATCCAGGATGTCTTCCCTGTTGGCATCCACGATGCCGGGAGGTGTATCAGAATTGGCGTTGACGAAATAGCTGTCCCTGTAAGCATCATCGTCCGGTCTGTCTTTGTCGCCATCGCGAAGAGGAGTCTTAAGGGAAGAGAGAAGCGGAACGGACTTGCCGCTGCCCTTCAGTTTGCCCTGGCCCTCATCGTAGGCTGCCTTGATAGCGGCCTTGATCTTGTCAATTGTCTTGGTGTCCGACTTCGGGATGATGAGGGAGACGCTGTATTTGGGTTTGCCTCCGTTGATGGACTTCGGTTCCCATACGTTCGCATAGGACCATCTGGTGTTTTTGCCTGTGATCACCTTCATGGGATCAATCCTTTTCTGTGACATAGCTTTTTCCTCCTATTCTTCTTTGAAATCTTCTTGTGCCGTATTCATAGCCGGACGTTTATCCGACTCTGGTACCAGTGCGGGTTTCCCTTTGGGCTTATACACGAGCTTTCCGAGGATTGTCTCGAATTTCTTTGCGCCCAGTGTGGATGTCATTGCTGTGATCCCCTTGAGCTTCTGCTCATACGGATCGAAACCGGCTTTGATCACGGCTTCTGCAACAGCGCCTTCATCCGTGTATTTGCGATTGCTCTTGCTTTCAACGATCTTGTAGCCTTCATATTTGGTGCCCTGCAACGCCTGCTTTAAAGCATATTCCTGAACATCGGATGCCCAGGCCTGCAATTCTGCGGAGCGGCTTAAGATGTAGGTGATCTCCTCCTGATCCAGAGTGTCAGGTGGAGCAAAATCGTATTTCGCCATTTCCAGATTGTATTCAGCACGCTTGCGGCATTCGGCTCTAGCCTTACAGAACTGGCAGTGAGGTCCGGCACGGAATTCGCCTTCGCCGGAGTAGGCAAGCTTGGCAGCGGGCTCTAATACTTCGGTTGCCCATTTCAGCAGATCTTCCTTTGATATGGTGAAGCTGCTGATGTTGTCGCGCCGGGGCTGGAAGATCGTCATGGTGATGTTTTCGATGTCGTAAATGCCATCAAATAATTCCAGAGCTCCAAGTGCGTAGCAGAGCATCTGAGGATTCATTTCAGCATCTACCAGAACACCAAGACCGTACTTGAAATCGATAACGAACAAGGTTTCATCCGATACGATCACACAGTCACCGGTGCCGAAGCCTCCGGGAGCGAATCTGGAAAAGTCCAGCCTCTGCTCTACAAGGATCACGGGATCTTTACAGGTCTGCTTCGCGGTTTCGACTGTTTCCATAATGAAAGAACAGTAGTTTTCGGCGCATTCCTGCATCTCACTGTTGTAGTACTGAAGATCCGGAGTGGGATCCTTCGAATCCTGTCCGATCGCCTTTTCTACCAGATACTGGCAGAGAGCGTGGGCATCTGTGCCTTCCTGAGCATATTCGCTTGTCTCATCCGGATACTGTGCACTCAGTTTTCCTGAGGGCGGACACGCCAGGAGCCTTGCAGCTGAGGAAGGTGAGAAAGTGGTAGAATGCTCAGTCATGATCCAGCACCTCCACTTCCTGAAGCAGGGCTTCATATTCTTCCGGTGGTACTTCAGAAAGCTTGTCTCCTCCGTGTTTCTTAAGAAGAGCTTTGATTCCGTTCGTGTAGCCGTCGCGGGATTTCTCTGCGAGGATTGCCCGGACATCTTCAAGCTTCATCAGCTTCTTCTCAGGAGCCGGATCGGCTTCCTTTTTCGGCTCTTTTGCTTTGTTGTCCTTTTCAGGTTCCGGTTCCGCCGGTGCGGAGAAGATCTCTTTCAGATCCGTAGAGATCTGGATCAGAGATTCGCCGCATCTGGACAGCTCATCCAGAACCAGGGACAGTTCTTTCATTCTTCCCATCTGATTGGCCTCCTTCCATATGAAGATTTTCAGTTTCAGAAAGTGCCTTCAGCTTTCTGGCCAGGTGTTTTGCCACAACGCTGATCGCTGTCAGGGTATCGATGAGTTCATCATCTTTGTGGCAGCCCATTCCTGCTTCAGCTGAGGCAGTGGTCTTTACGTGCATATCAGCACCTCCTCTCCGAGGAACTTTGGTTGCCCCTCTAATACTCCAAGGACACTTTTTTGGATTTGAACGAAAAAATTTGAAAATTATTGAAATTTTTTTCATTCTTTTTCGTTCAAAACGGAATTTCTGTCCTTGGAATAGTAGAGGGGCAAGTGCCGCTCAATTTCATATAGAAGGAGGAAAAAGGTATGGAGCTACTGATGTACTTGGCACAATGTGCCGGAAACCAGAAGAACTGCCATTATCCTGAGCGCACCGTCGTCACCGATGCTGATCAGATGAGGGATGCGGTAAAGCGGGATCATGTCTGTGCTGAATACAGAAATGATCGCCGCAGTGCTGCGAACTTCGAAAGATCCACCGTGGTGGTCATGGACTGTGATAATGACCATTCGGATTATCAGGAGGACTGGATCACGCAGGAGAGACTGGCAGAAATGTTTCCGGGTGTCGCTTACGCAATCGCATCGAGCAGACATCACTGGAAGCAGAAGGAAACGAAGTGCCCGAGACCGAGATTTCATGTGTACTTCCAGATCCATCCGATCACTGATGCGGAAGCCTACAGTAATCTGAAGAAAAAGATCCATAAGTGCTTCCCGTTCTTTGATGGAAACGCTCTGGACGCTGCCAGATTTATATATGGAGCGGAAGCAGATGAGGTTGTCTGGCACGATGGGATGAAGCTGATCGATGAGGTGTTGCAGGAAAGGCAGGAAACAAACAACGATCGGGGATCCGTGATTCCGGCAGGCAGAAGAAACAATACGCTTTCCAGATTTGCCGGAAGGATCGTGAAGCGTTACGGAGTAACAGATCGTGCTTTTGAGATTTTCCTGCAGGAAGCTGACAAGTGCGATCCTCCGATGGAAGAGGAAGAGCTTAAGACAATCTGGGCAAGTGCGACGAAGTTCTTTGAAAAGAAGATCCAGTCTCAGGAGGGTTACATTCCGCCGGACGACTATAACGACGATTTCGGACCGGACTCCCTGGAGCCGGATGATTATTCGGATATCGGGCAGGCAAAGGTTTTCGTCAAAGAATACGGAGATGAGATCAGATATACACCTGCGACAGATTACATCGTCTATACAGGGGATTGCTGGAAAGAATCGAAACAGCAGGCTGTGGGAACCATGGAAAACTTCCTTGATCTGCAGCTTGCGGATGCACAGGATCGAATCAAGACAGCAGGGGGAAAGCTGAAAGAGATCGGAATGAATTCACAGATGGCAGGATCGAAGAGTAAGAAGCTCTTGGAGTCACTTTCTCCGGAACAGCTGGAGGCAATGTCGGAATACAACGGGGCTTGTGGGTTTTTGCAGTTTGTATTGAAGAGGCGTGACATGAAGTTTATTACTTCTGCGCTTCAGGCGGCTAAACCGATGTTGGAGATCCAGCCGTCAGAATTGGATGCGGATCCTAACCTTCTGAATACACCGGCAGGAACCTATTATCTGCCGGAAGGTATTAAGGGATGCCGGGAAAAACAGGCTTCTGACCTTATTACAAAGCAGACTTCGGTTTCGCCCGGAGAAGATGGCAAGGAACTCTGGGAGGATGCCCTGAACATATTCTTCTGTGGAGATCCTGATCTGATCGAATATGTGCAGATGGTTGTGGGCATGGCCAGTATCGGAAAGGTCTGCATCGAGGCTCTGATCATTGCTTTTGGCGGTGGCAGGAACGGAAAGTCTACCTTCTGGAACACAATTTCCCGTGTTTTGGGAACCTACAGCGGCGGCATCTCTGCGGATGCGCTGACTGTCGGCTGTAAGCGTAACGTAAAGCCGGAAATGGCGGAACTGAAGGGAAAGAGGCTTGTAATCGCTGCGGAACTGGAAGAGGGAATGCGTCTCAATACGTCTGTTGTGAAGCAGCTCTGCTCCACGGATGAGATCTGTGCGGAGAAGAAGTACAAGGATCCCTTCCGCTTTATCCCGAGCCACATGATCGTGCTCTATACCAATCATCTTCCCAGGGTGGGTGCCAGTGATGAAGGTACTTGGCGGAGGCTTATCGTCATACCGTTTAACGCCCGGATCGAGGGTAAGAGCGACATTAAGAATTACGCGGACTACCTCGTGAGAAACGCAGGATCCTATATTCTCACATGGATCATCGAGGGTGCCAGAAAAGTGATCGCCAGGGAATACAGGTTGGAAAAGCCCCAGTGTGTCAAGGATGCTATCCGGGCATACCGGGAAAATAATGACTGGCTTGGAAGCTTTCTGGACGAATGCTGTGAGATTGATCCTGTTTTCAAGCAGAAATCCGGAGAGTTCTATCAGGAATACCGGGCATTTTGCGGTCGTACCGGTGACTATACCAGAAGTACAACGGATTTCTATGCTGCTTTGGAGGCAGCGGGCTTTGAGAGGAAAAAGGAAAGGTCCGGAATGATGATTCATGGCGTAAGGCTTAAGGAAGAAGATGATTTTCTGGAATGAGAATAAGGATTTTACCGGATGTGCAGGTCGTTGACAGTCTTGTTAAGAAGTTTCTTATGGCAGTAAAAAAATCAAGTCTATAAGGGAGTTTTTGGATATGACCATCAAAGACCTGCACACGTCTGGTATGACGGAGGTGTGGCATGAGAGAAAAAGAGATAGAACGGCAATTTGCCCGTTCTGTGAAAAAGCGTGGTGGGATCGCGCTGAAATTTGTTTCGCCGGGCTTTGATGGGATGCCGGATCGTTTGGTTTTGTTCCCGGAAGGAAGAGTCGGATTTGTGGAAGTTAAGGCTCCGGGGAAGAAGCCCAGACCGCTTCAGATATCCAGACACCGGCTTTTACGGAAAATGGGCTTTCAGGTATACGTGCTGGATGCACGGGAACAGATCGAGGTGATTATTGATGAAATACGAACCACATGAATACCAGAAATACGTGATCCGATACATTGTAGACCATCCGATTGCAGCGGTGTTTCTGGATATGGGTCTGGGCAAGACATCAATCACGCTTACTGCCTTGCAGGAACTGTTATTTGACTCTTTTGAGATAAGAAAGGTGTTAGTGATCGCTCCTTTAAGGGTTGCGAGGAATACTTGGGCAGATGAGATTGAAAAATGGGAGCATCTTTCAGACATCCGGTACTCTATAGCAGTCGGAAGTGAGGCTGAGAGGATTGGAGCCTTAAAGAAGAAGGCAGATGTTTACATGATCAATCGTGAGAACGTCCAATGGCTGGTTGAGAAGAGCGGGATCCCGTTTGACTTCGATATGGTGGTTGTGGATGAGCTTTCTTCTTTTAAGAATCATCAGACAAAGCGGTTCAGGGCACTTGTGAAGGTCAGACCCAAGGTAAAGCGGATTGTGGGACTTACCGGTACTCCGAGCAGCAATGGTTTGATGGATCTGTTTGCAGAGTTCCGGATTTTGGATATGGGAGAAAGACTCGGAAAGTTCATAGGCCAGTACAGGACAGCTTTTTTCAAACCGGATCAGATGAACGGTCCGATCGTGTACAGCTATAAGCCGATTCCGGGAGCAGAACAGCAGATTTACAGGAATATATCGGATATCACTATTTCCATGAGAGCGACAGATCATCTTAAGATGCCGGAGCTGATCAACTCCGTCTATGAGGTGCATATGTCGGAAAAAGAGGCAAAGCGTTATGAAGAGATGAAGAAGGAACTGTTTCTTACGCTTCCGGAGGGTGAGATTTCAGCTGCAAATGCTGCTTCTCTTTCCGGAAAGCTGTCCCAGATGGCAAACGGAGCGGTTTATTCGGATGAGGAGAAGACCTTGATGATTCATAACGGAAAACTGGATGCGCTGGAGGATATTGTCGAAGCCGCCAATGGAAAACCGATTCTGGTGGCGTATTGGTTCAAGCACGATCTAAAGCGTATTTCGGAAAGACTGGAAAAGCTGGAAGTTGTTTTCAGGAAGCTTGATTCTGCAGAGAGTATCCGGGATTGGAATAAAAAGAAGATCGGCGTGGGGCTGATCCATCCGGCATCTGCCGGACATGGACTGAATTTGCAGGAGGGTGGATCCACACTTGTATGGTTCGGACTTACCTGGAGTCTGGAGCTCTATCAGCAGACAGTGGCCAGACTGTGGAGGCAGGGACAGTCGGAAAACACGGTTGTAATCCAGCACATTGTAACAAAGGGAACGATTGATGAAAGAGTGCTGAAGGCTTTGAAGGAAAAGGATCAGACGCAGGCTTCATTGATCGATGCGGTGAAAGCAGAGGTGAAGGCAGATGAAGAGAATGTACGAAACCGGAAAGACCACAGCACTTGATCCCTATCAGATGCTTGCAAATGCCGTTATCATCCAGGCGGCGAAGGATTATAGAGTAGCCTTGAAAAGGGTTATGAAGGGCGAGATCAAAAAGAGGTGGGTCAGAATAGATGATGAGACAGAAATGGAGATGGATGTTCAGTATGAAAAAGCCGTTGCAGAGAAGAAGGATATTGAGGAGTTTTTCCTGTCCGGAAGACACCATATGTATACGGAGATTGACGGTTCCTTCATGGTAAAGAAGCTCAGGGAAGAGCTGGGATTTGTTGAAGATCAGAGTAAACCAAAGCCAAAGCGTATCAGAAAAATAATGAAAAATCAGGAAAACCAGGAAAACCAGAGTCAATCCGTGGGAGCCTAATTATTCCAAAACGGAGGTGACGCTATGAGTATCATGTGGAAGTATCTTGATAAAAGAGCAGCGGTAATCCGGGCATTGAAGGATTACAGCAGCATGAAGTTCATCATTGACAATACCGATCGGGAGATCAAGGAGGTTCAGGATCAGGCGGTAAGTGTGGCAAGTCCTTCTTTGAGCGGTATGCCGAAAACACATAATCCGCAGGCAGTTGAGGATCGTATCATCAGGGCGTTGGATGAGATTGATGTATTGAAGGAAAGATACCGCCAGGCAGTGGAGTACATGGACTGGTTCCAACCGGCGTGGGATTTCCTGACAGATGATGAGCGGTATGTGCTGGAAACCTTTTATACGGATGAGGATACCGGAACCGGTGCAGTGTATGTGCTCTGTGATCAGTACAATATAGAAAGATCCTCAGCCTATAACAAGAAGAACCGGGCGCTGGATAAGCTGGTGGTTCAGCTTTATGGGCGTGGATGAGGTATGAGTAATTTCACGGACACATTAGCGAAATACAGGTGATATACCTATATCATGAAAGATTGCGAAGAGAGCCTTGTGGGTGTGCTATAGCGCCGCCTGCAGGGCTTTTGTTATGGAGATGATGTGTATGCCAATGAAACCGAAAAGGCCGTGCTCTTATCCGGGCTGTCCGAATCTTACTGACGGACGCTATTGTCCGGAGCATCAGCAAAAGGTCAACAGCAACTATGAAAAGTACGGGCGTGATAAGTCTACAAAGAAGAGATACGGTCGTGCATGGAAGAGGATCAGAGATAAGTACGCTTCTGAACATCCCTTCTGTGAACTGTGTTTTGAGCGTGGGATTATCGTGGAGACTGAAGAGATTCACCACAAGAAGCCGTTGAGTGAAGGTGGCACTCACGATCGGAGCAATCTGATCGCGCTGTGTAAGTCGTGTCACTCGCAGATACATGCAAAGAGAGGAGACTTCTGGGGGAGGCGGGGCTGATCGTGCGTACCCCAGGGGGAGTCGAAATCTCTACAGGTAAGGCTCCCAGGGAACGGCGCGGGGGTCACGCGTGTAAAATCGCGAAATAGAAGACGGGGGGGCATGATAGGGCCTCTGAAAATTAAAAACGGAAAAACCGTTGATAATTTTTAAATATGGTGGTATACTACTCGCTGAAGGAATTTATTAACGAAAAATCTGGTTTTAATTTTGGAGGTGCAATATGAAGCTGTTAAGGATCACGGCAGACGGGCTGCCGCTCTTTAAGGAAAAGCTCGATATATGCTTGTATGCACAGCAAAGGGTATCCGAGGAGCACCAGGAGCTTTTGCATCCGCTGTTTTCAAATATATACTTGAATCCGGCAAATGCATTTATAGGGATCAATGCTTCTGGAAAAACTTCGGTGCTGAAGGTCATTTTGATGGCTCTTGATATCGTGAATAATGAGCCTATCAACCATATTGAGACCAGAGATATCCTTGGTGATACGAAGAATGCAGTGCTGAATATCTTCTTTTATTCAGAATTGGCGAAAGAGGTCTGCAAGCTGGAAACGACGATCACATCTAAAAAGACAAAGACAGAGGGAACCGTTTATAGAATTGTATCAGAAAAGCTCTGGTCGAAACAGATAGATGAAATCGCAACCCGGAAGACTCTGCTTGATTTTGATGGGAAAGAGCCGATTATGGTCAGAAGTGGAAAGGAGGATTTCCTTTCTGATGATGTCAGCATCATGATTGCACGAAATAAGAAAACCGGCGAGAGTATAAGGGTTGTAAATCTTTTACTCTTTACAAATATCAATGTGCTGCCCTTCTCGGAGGATATTCCGGCTGAGGTTATCACCTTTCTGGATCCAACCATCGAAAGTCTGCACTTTGTAGAAAAAGACAAGAAGACGGTCATTTACCTAAAGTTCAAGGGGAAGGAAGAGATTGTTCTTAATAACCCAATCGAATTGAATAATTACCTATCTTCAGGTACTGTGAAGGGAATGATCACATTCACATTGGCTCAGGAAGTTCTTCAGAGCGGCGGATACATTGTTGTGGATGAATTGGAGAACCACTTCAATAAAGAAATCGTGGCGACACTGATGCGGTTCTTTATGGACAGCAAGCTGAATAAGAATGGTGGAGTCCTGATCTTTTCAACGCATTATCCGGAGTTGCTTGATGAATATGACCGGAATGACAGCATATTTATAACCAGAAACCGGAACGGGATCACAGCTGAGAACCTGTGCACAATATTGAAGAGAAATGATATAAAGAAGAGTGATGCGTACCAGAGTGGATTTCTGGAGGGAACGACTCCTATTTATGAAGCGTATATGCGGCTAAAGAAGAGTATGGCTGCAGCGCTCAGATAGGAGGCGGCGATGGAATTATCGAAATATAAGGCCTGCATCTGTGAAGGTTCAGCGGAGAGTGCTATCATGGATATTCTTCTGGATAACGATCTTCTGATCTTTACCAGAGAGGAATTGCTGGAAGAAAAGGTTATCCGGTGCAGGGATGGAAAGCGATTTGAGGAGCGGCATTTGAGAAAGCTGCCTGAAGAAAAGGTATCGGTGATCAGGATACTGGATTCGCGCCGGGAGAATTTTAAGATCAGCAAGGCATATCAATTTATGGTGGATGTGATCAACGTGATCACGGCTCCCGAAATAGAGATGCTGATCATCTTTAACGAGGATAAGTATAAGGAGTTTAAGAAATCTGGAAAGAAACCGAGCGAGTTCTGCAAGGAGAAGCTGAAAATGACAGATGTAAAATCGTATGAATTTGTTAAGACATATTTTTCAGATCCTGCGGTGCTTGTGGCGGCAATAAAGAAATACCATGAAATGTCCAAGATCCGTAATGGTGAATATACATTACTGGATCTGCTGAAGTAAATGGAAAATATAGTATAGCGAAAAGGATCTCTTCGGAGGTCCTTTTATTATGCATATTTTTTGAGGATTGGAGGGATTCCGATGGCAGGAAGAAAGCCGAAGCCGAC
>JAIKWF010000023.1 GCA_024685005.1 Lachnospiraceae bacterium | reverse complement strand
GAACAAGCCCCCAATAACTGCGCTTCATGGCTTCTTTTCCTTTTGATTTCAACTCTGCTCTTGTCCACATATTTTTTTCATCTCTCCTTTACAATACATATTGATTGTTCAACAAAAACAATTAAATTTTATAATGCTTTTGCTCTTTTGGCAATAGGATTTCACAACATTTATGTTTATTTTTCGGAAATAATACAAAATATCGTGGTTATGGTGTTCTTGTCAAAAAATTGATCCTTATTATTTTGCGAAATAAGAAAATTCAGAAGCCGCCGTGTTCCTTCACAAAATAATAAACCGCCACCTGACATCTGGAGGAAAAGGTTTCGGTTTCCAGCATTTTTTTCAGCTGGGGAACAGAATAGAAAGCGGCGTGGATATCTTCGTTGGCAGATGTGTGCTCGTCGGAAATCTCCCCTTCCACTTCGGCAAAGGCCACCCTGTTGGCAATATCCGAAATGGCTACGGCAGGGAAGGCAGGGGGCAGGATGGTCTCCAGCTTTTTCAGAGAAAGACCGGTTTCCTCGTACAGTTCTCTTCGAATGCATTCTTCTGCGCTTTCCCCTTTGGCCATCATGCCGGCACACAGATTGTAGATATACCGGTTAACGCCCATGCGGAACTCCCGCAAAAGCAGCATTTCATCTCCTTTGTGGGCAATGATGGACAGACCGCTGACAGAGCTGCCCAGCATGGACGGATCCTTCAGATCCCTGTGGCTTACGATCTCAAATACCTTCTCTTTTCCGGCCTTGTTTTTATAGGTCAGTTCATAGTTTTTCAGATAGCGGGAATCCCGCACTTTTTCCATTTTTAACAGTTCCATGGCAGTACCTCAATTCAGCATACGGATCCGCTCCGATAAAGGAGCCTGGGTCTTTTTGCGTGTGATCTCGATGAGCCCCAAGGCTGTCATATCCACCAGATTGGCGCCGATGGGATCTGTCTGCAGGCAGCGTTTTAAGGCGTGCATCAATGTTTTTTTACTCTCTTCCTCTTCCAGGTTGATAAAGTCAACCAGGATCATACCCGAAAGGTTTCTGACCCGCAGCTGCTTTGCGATCTCCGTGGCAGCTTCCAGGTTGATCTTCAGATTGAATCCTTCGGGTTCCTTCTTTTTGGAGGCGGCTTTACCGGAGTTGACGTCGATGACCGTCAGCGCTTCGGTGGGCTCAATGACAAGGAAACCGCCGCAGTCCAGCCAGACTTTTTTTTGCAGAGCCCGGTCCAGGGAAGCACCCAGCTTGAAAAACAGCTGCATGGGCAGGTCTTTATCCCAGAGCTGTACGTCGCCGCCCCGCTTTGCATCGCTTCCCATGCGCTGTCTTACTTTTTCGCTCATGCTTTCCAAAAGGGTGATGAAACGACTGCGTTCCTCTTCATCCAAATGGCTGAGGGCTGCCCGGTATTCTTCGTCCAGGGCATCCTGATTTTTCGGGAGCAGGAAATCCCGAATGGCCGGATCATCGGTATAAACCCGCAAAGAGCCGGGATCGTACTGATTCCGCAGGATCCGCCTGAAGAAGGGGGCATCTTTATAAAGCAGGGAAAAGGTGGTTCTGGTTTTCGCGTCCGATAAGACCTTGCAGGCATCATGAAACAGCTCGTGAAACTCGTAAAAGAGTTCGGAATCGTCCGCATCCCTTGCATTGGTGCGGATGATGCATCCATAGTTGCACAAAAAGACTTCGGGATCTCCGAAGAGTTCGCTTAAGACGGTCTGAATCCGTGCAAGAAGGGTATTTTTCTCTTCTTTTTTCAGCTTTCTGGAAAAACGGATCCCTTTGCTCATGGGGGTCATGACAATATATTTCCCGGAGAATAAAAGATCGGTGGTCAGGGTGGCATCCTTATTTTTCATGGGATCCTTATAGACCTGGACCAAAAGCTCCTGCTCCGGTGCGATCTTATCGGGATTCTGTCTGTTTAAGATCAGATCAGGGGTGATCTGTGACAGAGGCAGAAAGCCGATCTTACCCTTTTCATATTCCACAAAAGCGGCACCAATGCCTTCGGCAATTGTTTTGATCCGGCCAACATAGATGCGTCCGATGGCAGAGGCGGTCTTCTCGTTTTCAAGCTGTACTTCCAAAAGCACATTGTCCTCGAGATAAAAGGCTGCGTCCGCGCCGCGATAATGGGTCAGTAAAAGGGTTCTTTCATCGCTCATATCCATCACCTTAAGACTTTATCAATAGTCCGATCCGATACTGTCAAGAGAAACGAAACGTTCCGGAGCATCGGGATCTGTTGTGAACATGTCTTCTCTTCTGACAAGAAGGTCAAACTTCCCGGGGGTATGCCCTGCATAAGAGCAGATCTGCTCATACACAAGCGACGGCTTGATATTTCCGCCGCTGGAGGCATCTAAAAGCATGTACAGACTTCCCGGCTCATCTCCTGTTCTTAATTCAAAAATATGTTCCTTTAAGTCAATGCTGCGGGTGCCCTTTTTGGTTTCCTTTTCCATCATGATGGTAGGAGGTGCCATAAACCCTTCGATGGTCTCTGCAAGGTCAAAAGGCGGCATGCATCCTTCACGAAAGGTTACCGTATAGGAAGCAGCAACAATGCTGGCCATGGAGTTTTTGGCGCCCTCCGGTAAAAGCTTTACGGAGAGGATATCTACTCCCTCTGCCATCACCGCGTTTAACGCATCTTTGGCCTGAGCACTGCTGGTAAGGGACTCTGCGGAGATATCCATATATTCTCCCCGGGAATAAACGCCCACCCCAAGGGGCTGTGCAAAGGACATGATCTGGTGGGGAGAAAAGCCTGCCGAATAGGAAATATCGATCTCAGCCCTGCGAATGGCTTTTTGAAAATACCGCATCAGATCCAGATGTCCGATAAAGATCATATGTGCATATTTGGAAAAACGGATTCTTAATTTGTAAGCCATTGCTAACTCCTTTTGGGGCAAACACCCACCTGATAGGATGCTGCGCCGCATCCCTGGCAGCCAGCGCGGCAGTTGGGAGAAACCATCCCTTCCTGCGCCTTATGCCATTCCCGAAGAAGAAAACTTTTTGTCACGCCGCAGGAAATAAAATCCCAGGGCAGGATCTCATCATCCTCCCGCCTGCGGATGGTATAGAAATCAGGATCGATGCCTTCTTCCCGAAAGCATTCAAGCCAAACATCATGATGATAATACTCCGACCAGGCATCGTAAAAGCAACCCTTTTGATAGGCTTTGAGAATGACAGCGGAAAGTCTCCTGTCTCCTCTTGCAAAAACGCCTTCCATCATGGAGGTGTCTGCTTCGTGCCAGTTGTATTTGATGCTTTTCTGGTTCAGCTGGCTTTTGACAGCGTCCATACAGATCCGGGCCTTGTCCAGAAAGCTTTCCGGCGGATCCATGGGAGCCCACTGGAAGGGAGTGAAAGGTTTGGGCACAAAAAAGGAAGTACTGACAGTGATCTGGATCTTTCCCTTTCTCTGCTCCTTGGGCACTGTGTCGTAATACAGCTTTGCGATCTCGTTAGCCAGCTCGGCAATGCCTCGGATATCTTCTTCTGTCTCCCCGGGAAGACCTAACATGAAATAGAGTTTTACCTTATTCCAGCCGCCAAGGAAGGCTTCCCTGGCACCGCCCAAGATGTCTTCTACCGTAAGACCTTTATTGATCACATCCCGCATTCTCTGGCTGCCGGCTTCCGGCGCAAAGGTCAGGGAACTTTTTTTCACATCCTGCACCTTGTTCATGACATCCAGGGAAAAGGCGTCGATCCGAAGGGAAGGTAGTGCAATATTCACATGTTTTTTGCTGCACTCTTCCATCAGAAAGTCCAAAAGCTCGGGAAGCTTGGAATAGTCACTGGAACTTAAGGAGCTTAAAGAAATTTCTTCGTGTCCCGTATGCTTCATCAGCTTTATGGCATATTCCTTCAGGCGCTCCACACTCTTTTCCCGAAGAGGCTTATAAAGCTGGCCGGCCTGACAGAAGCGGCAGCCTCTAATACAGCCCCGCATGATCTCCAATGTCATACGGTCCTGGGTCACCCGGATAAAAGGGATCACCGGTGCGGTAGGATAAGGCGCGTTATCAAGATCCGTAACCAGTTCCTTTTGAATGGCCGCAGGAATGCCTTCCTGTGTGGGGGCAAAAGATGCGATGCGGCCGTCTTCGTGATAAGAAACCTCATAAAATGCCGGGCAGTAAAAACCGGGAAGGCAGGCTGCCTCCCTTAAAAATGCCATTTTGTCAAATCCGGATCTGTCCTCCGCAGGGTCTTTTCCCGGATTGTCGGGGTTCAGTCCTCTGTGCTTCCGGTAAAGGTCCATTAATTCTTCATATCTGGTCTCTCCTTCACCGATATAGAACAGATCGAAAAAGTCGGCGATGGGCTCCGGATTGTAGCTGCAGGGACCGCCGCCGATGATAATGGGAGCTTCCGGCCCACGGTCTTTGGCAAGAAAGGGAATGCCGGCAAGATCCAGCACCTGCAGAATATTGGTATAGCACATTTCATATTGCAGGGTGAATCCGATAAAATCAAAGTCCCTGACGTTGTCTTGTGATTCCAATGCGAAGAGGGGAATGTTTTTCTTTCGCATGATCGCATCCAGATCGGTCCAGGGGCTGTAAAGGCGCTCACACCAGACATCTTCCATGCGGTTCAACATTTCGTAAAGGATCTGTATTCCCAGATGGGACATGCCGATTTCATAAACATCCGGAAAGCACATGGCAAACCGGATGTTGATCTTGTTTTTATCTTTCATGATACTGCCGATCTCACCGCCGATATAGCGGGCCGGCTTATCTACCGTGAGCAGGATCTCATCGGACAGAGCTAACTTTCTCATCAAATTGTTTCCTTCATTTTTTCCCAGCTTGTCTCCAGCATTTTGATGGCGCTTTCGATTTCGCCGGTTAGCTTTTGCTTATTTTTCTGGGTCAGATCCTCAGGAGCTGAGATCTTTTCCACGGGGCTGACCAGGTCCCTGTAAAAACAGCTTCTGTTGCCGGTGTGACATGCGGCACCCACCTGGGTCACTTTGGCAAGAAGGGTATCGTTGTCACAGTCGATACAGATCTGCTTAACATATTGAAAATGTCCGCTGGTCTCACCCTTAAGCCAAAGGCTTTTCCGGCTTCTGGAATAATAGGTCATCCTGCCGGTGCGAAGGGTTTTCAGATAAGCCTCCTCGTTCATGTAAGCCATCATCAGAACCTGACCGTTTTCGTGATCCTGTACGATGCAGGGGATCAGGCCGTCATCTCCTTTTTTCAGTTCGGAAAAAGGGATCATGGGTTCAAACATGGCCACAGGGATACCCTGTTCCGAAGCCAGTTTTTTCAAAGCGGTGATCCGGGGAATGTTTCCGTTTACGATCTCACCGGAAATGGCGCTGACTCCGGGCTTTTCCAGGGTGGAAAACATCTTCTCCAGAGACACTTCAGGAAGGAACACGATGCAGGGAAGCTGGCTGACACCCAGGCTGTTCTTCAGGGCATGCTCGTCAATGAGAATCAGCTCACCTGCGCATTTTTCCAAAAGCTCTTTGTTGATCACCAGGGAATCTTCGCTTGCGATGGTCACCGCAATATGATCTTTGCCGTAGAGATCAAAGATCTCCTGGAGCATATCCTGGGAACGCTCTTTTGCAAAATTCAGGATCACCTTCTGGCAGCCGGCATCAAAGTAAGCGCTGACGTGAAGAGGACTTAAGATATTTCCGCCGCCGTATACGGGAACATTGACCATGGAGCAGATCTTCTGGATCAGATCCATTTCCGGCATTCCGGCAAAAATGTCCTTTTCGGAGGAAAGATTAAACAAAAGCAACGCATCGATGTCTGCTTCCGCATAGGTAAGGGCCAGGGAAAGCGGATCCTCGTTTAATACGCTGTGATCGGAAAAGCCTTTTACCGCAGCATTTCCGAGAAGGAACATGCATGCGATCATTCGTTTTTGTTCCATAACATACCTTTCTGTCTGATAGTAAAGACGGTTTCTCTTTACAGACTTCCCTTTGTGCTGAGCAGACCGTCGATCCTGGGATCAAAGGAAGTTGCGCTGTCCAGCGCCTTTGCGAAGGCTTTGAACATGGCCTCGATCTTGTGATGATCGTTGATGCCTGCAAGCATTCTGATATGCAGGTTCATGGAGGCGTTATCTGCCAGGGCGTAGAAAAACTCTCTGGCCAGCTGGGTTTCAAACTCTCCTACTCTGTCCGTGGCCATTTCGCAGTCATATCCGAGATAGAATCTGCCGCAAAGATCCAGGCTGCAAAGCATCAGCGCATCATCCATGGGAAGAATGAAATAACCGTATCTTGCAATGCCCTTCTTATCGCCTGCGGCTTTGGCTATGGCCTGCCCCATTACGATACCCACATCTTCTACGGTGTGGTGTCCGTCAACCTGCAGATCGCCCTTCGCCTTTACGGTAAGATCAAAGAATCCGTGCTTTGCGAATCCTTCCAGCATGTGATCAAAAAATCCGATGCCGGTATCCACATCCGCTTTTCCGGTACCGTCCAGATCAATGGTTACCTGAATGTCTGTCTCTTTTGTCTTGCGGCTGATAGTTGCACTACGTTTACTTTTTGCTTTACCTGTTTTTGCTGCTGCCATGGTCATTCTCCTTATGAAAACCGGTTTTTTGGTTACTGCTCAAATCGAACGGCGATGGAATTGGCATGTGCCGTCAGTCCTTCTTTTTTCGCAAACAGCTCGATATCTTTGTGAGCTGCTTCCAAAGCCTGTCTGGAATAAGAGATCAGGCTGGTCTTTTTGATATAGTCATCCACACCCAGAGGCGAGAAAAATCTTGCGGTGCCATTGGTGGGAAGCACGTGGTTGGGGCCTGCAAAATAATCACCCAAAGGTTCGGAAGAATACTCACCCAGGAAGATGGCACCTGCGTTTTTGATCTTTGTCATCACTTCAAAAGGATCTGCCATCAGGATCTCCAGGTGCTCGCTGGCGATCTCGTTGGCTGCATCAATGGCATCCTCAAGGGTCTGGGCTACTAAGATGTAGCCGTAGTTTTCAAGACTCTTTTCGATGATCTCACGTCTTTCAAGAACCTTCAAAAAGCCGTCGATCTCCCCGGACACCTTCTCTGCCACTTCTCTGGAAGTAGTGATCAAAATGGCACTTGCCAGTTCGTCGTGCTCTGCCTGGGAAAGCAGATCTGCCGCAACATATCTGGGATTGGAGGTCTCATCCGCCAGTACGAGGATCTCGGAAGGACCTGCAATGGAGTCGATACTCACGTAGCCGAATACTTCTTTCTTGGCAAGGGCTACAAAGATGTTGCCGGGGCCCACGATCTTATCTACCTTGGGAATGGACTGTGTTCCGAAGGCAAGCGCTGCAATTGCCTGCGCACCGCCGGTTTTATAGATCTCATCCACACCGGCGATCTTAGCTGCAGCCAGAGTGCCTGCATTTACTTTTCCGTCAGGGCCGGCAGGTGTGGTCATAACGATCCGCTTTACCCCTGCTACCTTTGCCGGGATCACGGTCATAAGGGTGCTGGAGGGATAAGCTGCCTTGCCGCCGGGAACATAGACACCTACTTTTTCAAGGGCAGTGATCCGCTGGCCTAAGATGGTGCCGTTTTCTTCTGTATTGATAAAGGTGTTGCGCTTTTGTTTTTCGTGAAAGGATCGGATGTTGGCTGCACTTTTTTCCATAACGCTGTAAAGCTCGCTTCCCACCTGTGCCACGGCTTCATCAATCTCAGCCGGGGTAACACGGAAGGTATCGGCGGTCACTTCGTTTTTATCAAACTGATGCGCGAGATCGAAAAGAGCCTCATCGCCTTCATTTTTTACACGCTCGATGATGTCACGGACTTTTTGTTCGTACTGTCCGTACTGATTGGGACTTCTTTTTAAAAGACTGGATAACAGGTCTTTTTTGGTTTCCTGTGTCAGATCTACGATTCTCATAACAGTTCTCCTCTAATTTTTTATCACGGATTTCAGATCACGGATTTCAGATCACAGATCAGCTTGCGGATCCGTTCCGCCTCCAGTTTCATACTTACCTGATTCACGATCATCCGGGCGGAAAGGGGACAAACCTCTTCAAGCACCTCCAGACCGTTTTCCCGAAGGGTGGAACCGGTTTCCACGATATCCACGATCACGTCGGAAAGTCCTACAATGGGACCCAGCTCCACAGAGCCGTTCAGTTTTATGATGTCTACCGTCTGGAATTTTTTATTGTAAAAATAATCCTTGGCGATGTTAGGGTATTTGCTGGCAACACGGATCATCTCATGATGCTGCAAAAGATCCTTTGCAGAGGCAGGGCCGCATACGCACATTCTGCATTTTCCAAAGCCCAGATCAAGAACTTCATAGGCTCTTCTCTGCTCCTCCAGGATGGTGTCTTTTCCCACCACACCGATATCCGCAACGCCGTATTCCACATAGGTGGGAACATCAGGGCCTTTGGCAAGGAAAAAACGAAGCTTTTGTTCTTCGTTTACAAAGATCAGCTTTCGGCTGTCCTTGTCTTTCATTTCTTCACAGGTGATCCCAATCTGCTCCAAAAGGGAAAGGGTTTTGTTGGCAAGCCTTCCTTTTCCCAAAGCAAAAGTCAGGTAACGATCATTGTTTGACATTGTTTTATCCTCTTATAGTGTGCTTATTTACCGATCAGATCGGACAGTTCAAGGTTATCAACAGGCAGCCCGTCCGGGGAATCATCCGCCAGATCATAGACGGGAATTTTTCCGTCTGAGGTGAGATGATAAAGCTTCCGGATCAGATTGCGATAACCGTATTGTACGTAATCATTGATATCCTTGCCTTTCTGATAAAGGCTGGTCATCACATCGGCACCCTGTTTGCGAAGGGCATCGGCTGCCTTTACAGCCTCCAGCTGCATAGCCTCGTCATAAACCAAAAGATCGATCTGCTGTTTCTCGTTATGGAACAGCTTTTGAGAATTCATGGCCGACAGAAGGTCATCCACCGGGATCACAAAGCCAATGGCAGGTGCATCTTTTCCGAAGCAGGATAAGAGGGAATCATATCGTCCGCCCTTTAAGATGGCATCGCCCACCCCATAGGTATAAGCTTTAAACAGGATGCCGGTGTAGTAATTGTATTTGCTCACAAGGCCCAGATCAAAGGAAATATGATCTCCGTCGCCGTACTCCTCCAACAGGCTGTTTACCTGCTGCAAATGTCGGAGAGCCTTTTTGCTCTGTTCATTGGTGATGAGTTTTTCCGCTTCCGTCAGACAGGAGGCATCGCCGTAAAGCTCGGTAAGCTTCATGAAGCCTTCGGCCTTCTCCTTATCAATGCCGGATTCTAAGATCAGCTCTTCCACGCCGAAATAGTTTTTGTTGGAAATCTGCTCTCTTACCGCATCTTCCAGCTCCGGTGCAAGACCGGCTTCTTTGCTCAGTCCTTTTAAAAATCCCACATTGCCGATGCTGATCTGGAAATCGGAAAGTCCTGCAGCCTTTAAGGCTGAAACAGCCAGATGGAGCACGTTGGCATCTGCCGCAACTTTTCCCGCATCACTGTTATCGCCGCCGATGAGCTCCACACCGGCCTGGGTCACTTCCTTCAGTTTTCCCTGAAGCTCTGTGGTGTTCACAAAAGTGTTTCCGCAGTAGGAAAATGCCAGCGGCAGATCCTCTTCCATGTAATATTTGGCAGCGCATCTTGCAATGGAAGGAGTAAAGTCGGGCCGAAGGGCCAGAGTGTTGCCTTCCTTGTCAAAGAATTTGTACAGCTCATTGCTCTTGGTGGTTCCGATCTCTTTGCTGAAGACATCGAAAAATTCAAATACCGGTGTTGCTATGCGCTGAAAACCGAAACTGCGGAAGGTTTTCATCAGAGCTGTCTGGAGCTTTAATTTTTTCTGCAGCTCATCTCCGTAGATATCTCTTACACCTTCCGGCGTATGCAGCACTTTTACGTCCATGTGTTTGCTCTCCTTTTTATATTTCCGTTGCGATCCGTTGGAAAGAATCGTCAATGTTGCGTCTCTTGATCAGAATCTGTGTTAAAGGTTTGCTCCGCGCCGATGGAGCCCCGGCGGAACAGGCTGTAAAAACCAAACATGGTGCAGGCTACCACAAAGCCCACGGCCACATCCAAAGGAAGGATCAGTCCGCCGGAAAGAATGGCGCCGGGAAGACCCTTGGGGATATGGTTTTCCAAATGGTTTGCTCCTGTGAAGAATACATATCCTTTGGCAAAGCTGTAAAAACTGAGGGCGATAAATGTCACAGTTTTCAGCAGCGGCAGTGTGAAGACTCTGTCTACCGTTTCAAATCCGAAGGCTGCGGCAAAAATGATCAGGGCTGCACCCATGATGGCACCGCCGGAAAAACCGCCTCCGGGAGAAAGCTGACCGTTCAGCAAGATATAAATTCCGAAAAGCATCAGACAGGGAAGGAGCATATAGCCAACCAGCCGCAGAATGGAATCATCCGCCAGTTTATGATAGCTCTCCTGTTCCACTGTGTAATAGCTGTCATATTCTTTTCTCATATTCTTTTTGTCTTTGCCCAAAAGGATCAGGACACAGATCAGCGCCGTAAAGAGTACGTGGGATTCACCCAGAGTATCAAAGGCACGATAATCCAGGATCATACCGGCTACGATGTTGGTGGCACCGGTTTCCTCCAGACCCTTTTCCACATAGCGCTCTACCACTTCCACGCTTCTGGGGTTCTCTTCTCCGTAATGGGGAAGAATGGCCACGGTATACAGAAGCACACCGATCAGAAGAAGGCAGCATATAACGGCGATGGCGTTGTAACACCGATCGAACAGTTTTTTCATTTCAGTATCAGTCCTCTCGTTTCATTAAATCCTTTTGCAAAGCTTCCAGATACGGCACAAGTACGCCGGTTTTGGAAGGGAGGATCCATTCCGGATCCAGTTCATCGAACCGGAAGCTTTTTCTCCCGCCTGCAGCTGCTCTGGCCCAAAACCTGTCAAGGGCATCAAAGGGCAGGTAGTACAGCAGGTCCTTATGAGTATAGTAGATCAGTAAAAATGCAATACCCCTCTGTTTTTCAAAATCCCGCATAAATTCCACCTGATGGGCGTGGATATTCTGAAGGGCAAAAGTGTCCTTAGCACATTCTTTTGCGTCAAAACACACCGGGATTCCCTGCACAACGCCGATGTAATCCACCGTACTTTTCTGATCAAAGTAAGCAAGGGTGATATGTCCTGACCCCTTGTCCATTTTCATGGGGGTTATTGGGGTGGGGACCTTCTGGATCAGCGCCAGATGATCGGCTCTGTATTTTTCATTGGTGCGGTTGATCATTTCTTCGAGGGTGGAACCCCGAAGTCCTCTGCTGCTCCAGGTGGGCATGTTTTTTCTCCGGATGTATGTTGTTTGTATTATGGCGTCGGACAGCTTGCGCAGCAAGAAAACCGGCTGCATTCCTGCTCCATGCCGGACCGTATCAGCGCTTCCTGAAAGGCTTTCGGCAAAGGGGCATGAAAGGTCTTTCCGTTTACGGCAAGAGCGTCTTTGCTGTCGTCTTTCGGAAAAATGATCTCGAAAGCATGCAGCATTTGGGCTGCGGCCTGCTTCCTTCCGGTGTTTTTCCTTGACTGAGAACCTGTGCCGTATTTGGGGTCCCCTACAATGGGGCATCCTATAGAGGCAAGGTGGGCTCTGATCTGATGGGTTTTACCGGTGATCAGATGCACCTTCAAAAGGGTGCGGCCGTTCTCATTTGTCAAAGGATAAATATCCGTTCGGATAGCGCCGGATGCGGGAGCGTTTGCTACATTATCTTTATCATCTATGATTTTTGCAGATGATATTGTTACCATATTTACGGCATGATCTTTGGTCAAAGTGCCGGAAAGGGAGGCCTTTTCGGTTATGGTGCCTTCCACTAAAGCAAGGTAATATTTTTCCACGCTTCTGTCCTTTAGTATTGCGGACAGATATCTGGCGGCTTTGTAAGTCTTGGCAAACAGAAGGAGCCCTGTGGTATTGCGGTCTAATCGGTTGCATACGGAAGGAGTAAAGCCTTCTGTTAAAAGCCCCTTCTCTTCCAGATAAGAAAGCAAAATTTCATTTGCTGAAATATCAGTGGGCTTGGTCTTTTGGGAAAGCATTCCCGCAGGCTTATTGTATAGGATCAGATCGTCATCTTCATAAAGGATCCGGTCATAATCTTTGCTAATAGTTTTCTTTTGGGATGAAAAATTCTGTTCGCGTTGACTGTCCTGACCGTTCGCAGGTAAGCTGTTCTGCAGCATGGCAAAGGTATCGTCGGAAAAGAAAAACTTCACCGTATCTCCTTCGGAAAGTCTCAGATCCGAAGCGGCTTTTTTCCCATTTACGGTGATATTCTTTTTCCGGAGCATTTTGTACAGGAAACCGTTTTGCGCCTTCGGCAGCAGATGCTTACAATATTTTACGATTTGCTGCCCGCTTTCTGCGGCGGATACGGTGAATTCTTTCATAGGGATTCCTGCTTACAGCGAGATCTGATACAGCACTCTGGCAATGGCCTTGTTAGGGGCATCTTCTGCGTTTTGGATCTCTTTTAACTCCAAAAGCCTTTTGGTAAAAGGCTTGATATCATCAAAAATCTTTACATTGACCTGCATGCCTTCTTTTTTCAGGCAGCTTTCAAGGTGTGCTTTCGCACCGAGCAGGGTTTTGCTCACATCTTTTTCTTTTTTGCCCTTGGCTTGTTCGATCCGCTCTTTTTGTTTCGGATGGATGTATCCGCAAAGGCTTCCGCCATAGAGGAAAACAGCCGGGATCTCATAGGTCTCATCCTGGGTTGTGAAAACAAAATCATACAGCAGATAAAAATTGCCGTCGCCCTCTGCGTCAATGGCGGGCCGGACTTTTTCACAGGTGGACTCCACTATGGTGTGGGCGGCCTGATCAATGCCGTGGCTTTTTAAGTACATGATCATCAAAACGGCACTTTTACTGGCAGGTAAAAAGCCCAGTACGGCGATGATCGTCAGCAGATTCCTGTCGGTTCCCGTAGTGATCAGTCCTGCGATAAACAGCGAAAGTGGAATGATGAAAAACAGGATGGTCTTAAAGGTCTGCGCTTTCTTTTGGTATTCCAGGTAGCCGTACATACCTTTATTTACTTTCTTCATTGATAAGCTCCGATATAACAGTAAAAAGAGCTGCGTTTTCCGGCAGCCCTTTCTCTTTTTTGTCAGTTTAGATCAGATCCGGCCCTGCTGAAGGGCTTTTGGCATCAGGTGTACTGTCTTCCTGCGCCGCTGTGTTTGATCCTTCCCCGGAATCCTCGTCGTCAAATGCATCATCCACCGGATAAAGCTGTGCCCGATTGGCCTGAATGGTCTCAATGGATTCCTGTAGCTGCGTCATCAGTCTTTCATAATTCGTCGATGCTACATCGATTCCGTGGGCTAAGATGTTCTCGATGGCACTTAAGTTATCATCTGTGTAGGAAACAGCTGCCATTCTCATGGCGCCTGCTTCTTCGCTTGCCTGATCAAGCACATCCTGTGCCTGGGCATAAGCCATCTCAACGATCTCCTGGGACTGTGCGTAAGCCTGCTGCATGATCTCTGATTCACTGACAAGCTCATTGGTATGCTCTGCAGCTTCATCGATCATATCCTGTGCTTTCTTACGCGCGTCATTTAAGATCGCTTCTTTGTTACTGATCACCTTTTGATATCGGCTGACCTCAACCGGGGTCTTCTGCCGAAGCTCCTGGAGCATATCAAGGATCTCATCTCTGTTAACGATGATCATGGTATTGGACAGAGGCTTCATCTTACAACTCTGAATGTAATCCTCAATGTCATCGATCATCTGCTCAAACTTCGAACTCATTCTTCCCTCCATTTGTTTGTTGAAAAAGGATCATTTACGGAATTTCTCTGCTAAAAGATCTGCTACAAAACCCGGTACGCAATCGCTTACATTACCACCGAAGCTGGCAATCTCCTTCACTGTGGAAGAAGAAAGATACGCATACTCCAAAGAGGTGGTAAGGAACATGGTGTCCAGATATCCTTCGGAAAGCTTGCGGTTGGTCTGTGCATTCTGCAGCTCGTATTCAAAATCAGTAACGGCACGAAGACCTCTTACCACAACATGAATATGCTTTTCTTTTGCGTACTGTGTCAAAAGTCCGCTGTAGCTCTCGACTCTGACATTGTCGATCCCTTTTGTCGCTTCCTGTAATATTCTAACACGTTCGTCAACAGAAAACAATGCAGATTTATTTACATTTACAAGAACGCAGATCACCAGCTCGTCAAAGATCTCGGCTGATCGTCTGATCACGTCCATATGTCCCAGTGTTACAGGGTCAAAACTCCCCGGATAGATCGCTTTACTCATCTCGGCATCCTCCGTACAAATACATGCTTATTGGTTTTATAACGCTTTTCCCGGACCAGTTCATATCCCAGATCCTCCAGATAGGAAATGTCCGTCTCCAGGGATGCCTCAAAAATGATCAGGGAATCTTCATCGATCATCTGGGACATGGTCAGATACTCAAGGACTCTTCGCTCCATGTTCTGATCATAGGGCGGATCCATAAAGATCACATCAAACTTGTATTTATATTCCAGATTGGTCAGGGCCACAAAGGTGTCCTGCTTTAATACGGAGGTCTTCCCTCCCAGTTTGGTTTTTTCCAGATTGTCCGTCAGACAGTCCATGGCTGCTTTGTCATTTTCCACAAAGACGCACCATGCGGCGCCGCGGCTTAAGGCCTCGATACCGATACCGCCTGCTCCGGCAAAAAGATCCAGGAAACTGCAGCCGGGAACCTCGGACTGTATGATATTGAACAGCGTTTCCTTGATCCTGTCGGTTGTAGGCCTGGTGTGGTCACCCTGAGGGGCTTTTAAAGGGATGCTTCTTGCACTTCCCGCGATTACTCTCATAGATTTCTCCTTTATGCTTTATCAGATCCTGATCTTGGTTCCCTTTCCGTCACGCTTTGCAAGCCGCAACCGGTCGGAAGAGAATTCCTTTTCTTTGTAGGTGATGGTGGCGGGATCCAGTCCGATGGAATATATAACCTGCTCTATTTCATCGGTGGCTTCCAGCTTCATGCCCCGGACACCTACAGCACCTTTCTTCTTTTCCGGGATTTCCGCAACGGGGAACTTCAGGAAAAAGCCGCTCTTTGACTGCAGGATCACGTCTTTAAATTCTTTTAATACGGCAACGGAAACAAGGGTGTCACCTTCCGCAAGCTTGGTGGAGGCAACGGTCTTTTTGTTCACATCGAATTCACCGCCGTCCACGATCTTCATATTGGCCTTTGCAGTGACAAAGATCAAACGGTAAAGGTTCAGTTCTGATTTGCTGGTGACGCAGAGCACCTGTTCCTTGGAAGCGTCATATTGGCTGACGTTATCAATGGGAATACCCTTGTCACGGAATTTACCAAAGGGAAGATCCGATACTTTAATGGTATGGAGCTGTCCGATATCGGTAAAAACGCAGATCCTTCCGGTGTTTTTGCAGATACAGATATACTTATTCTCTGCAAGCGCAGCGTCTTTATTCCGCTCAAAGGTGGCTGTATCGATACATCTTGCATAGCCGAATTTGTCCATCAGGAAGTAAAGCTGCATCTCTTCTACGGGTTTTTCCACGTAAACGGCCTGCTCTACCAGTTCGATGGCGGTTTTACGAGGTGCTGAGAACTCTTTTTTATAACGATCCAGCTCTTCGATGATGACCGTGGTCATGGACTCATGACTGGAAAGGATATCTTCATAGCGATAAATATTGGCCATGGTCTCGTCGTGTTCTTTCAGCAGGGCGTCAATCTCGAGGCGGATCAGCTTATAAAGACGCATATCCAAAATGGCATTGGCCTGTCTTTCGGTGAACAAAAGCTGCTGTGCCATGATCTTGCTTTCCTGGGACTTAAAGGTGATCCCTGTCGTATTTCCCTCTACCATGCAGCGTTTTGCCATGGCTCTGTCCTGGGAACCCCGGAGGATCTCAATGATCAGATCAATGACACTGGTTGCTTTGATCAGACCCTCCTGGATCTCACGCTTTTCTTTTTCTTTTGCAAGAAGGGTGGTGAATTTCCTGGTGCAAAGCTCGTACTGGAATTTCACCACATGATCAAGGATTGCCCGAAGCCCCATGGTTTCAGGGCGCCCGTCGGCTACTGCCAGCATATTGACGCCGAAGGTATCCTCTAACTTGGTCTTTTTGTATAACAGATTGATAAAATTGTCCACGTCCGCATCTTTTCGAAGCTCGATCACGATGCGGATGCCGTCCTTGGAGGACTGGTTTGTGATATCAACAATGTCATTCGTTTTCTTTGTCTCGGCAAGGGCTGCAACATCCTGCAGGAACTTACCGATACCGGCCCCAATCATGGTATAGGGAATTTCGGTGATCACTACGTTAGTGTGTCCGTTTTTGCCCTTTTCGGTCTCAACCTTTCCGCGCAGGCGGAGTTTTCCTGTTCCGGTTTCATATATGGATAAGAGCTCGTCGCTGTTGCAGACAATACCGCCTGTGGGGAAATCAGGTCCGGTCAGATAACGCATCAGTCTTGAGGTGGAAATGTTTGCATCCCGCATATAGGCTTTGGTCGCCTCGATAACTTCTCCGAGATTGTGGGGAGGAATGGAGGTTGCCATACCTACCGCGATACCTTCCGCTCCGTTGACCAAAAGGTTCGGGACTTTAACCGGAAGGACAACGGGCTCTTTTTCTGTTTCATCAAAGTTGGGCATGAAATCCACAACGTCTTTATCCAGGTCTTCAAGAAAAGCCAGCTGAGTAAACTTCTGCAGACGAGCTTCCGTATAACGCATTGCTGCGGCACCGTCTCCTTCGATGGAGCCGAAGTTGCCGTGACCGTCAACCAGGGGAATGCCTTTTTTGAAATCCTGTGCCATTACTACCAGAGCATCATAGATGGAGGAATCTCCGTGGGGATGATACTTACCCATGGTATCGCCGACGATACGGGCGCTTTTTCTGTAGGGGGCATCATATTTGATCCCCAGTTCCCGCATATCGTAAAGTACTCTTCTTTGTACAGGCTTCAAACCGTCACGTACGTCGGGAAGCGCTCTGGCAATGATGACGCTCATGGCGTAATCAATGTAGGATTGCTCCATGACTTCGGAGTATTCGGTTTGTATGATGCTGTCGTCTCTCATGCTCGTGTGTTTCTCCTTGTGTTGCTATTATTTCCTTCGCGGGAGTCCTGCGCGTTCACGTCTTCGCGTCACATTCCAAGATCATAGTTCGCTCAGACGTGATCCGCCTCCGGCCTCCCGCTTACGTTGTGCAATATCCACACAACTATAGTATTTACGCACTGCGCGTGTTCGCCTCTGCATTGGTTTGATGTTCTCGCGTCACATTCCAAGATCAGTTTGGCGCGTGTTCACTCCCGCAATATTTCATCCCAGGGGGATCTTGCCGTCTGCGATGTCGGATATCACTTCCACCAGGAAGGTGTGCTCCCGGGTAAGTACTCTCTCGGCCAGGATTTCGGGGGTGTCGCCTTCCAGCACGGGTACAGTGGCCTGCCGTATAATATCGCCGCTGTCATACTGTGTGTTTACTCTGTGGATGGTAACGCCGCTTTCCTTTTCTCCTGCGGCAATGACTGCTTCGTGTACATGTATGCCGTACATGCCTTTTCCGCCATGCTTGGGAAGTAGTGCGGGATGGATGTTAAAGACTCTGTTTTCATAAGCTTCCAACACCTTGTCCGGCATTTTCTTCATATAGCCTGCCAGGAAGATCATATCGATCCGGTACTGCTTCATCAGCTCCAATATGGTCTCTTCCGTTTTCTCGGGAGAGCCGCATACTGTGTCATTTACGATATGGCAGGGGATGTTCTCTTTCTCTGCCCGTTTTGTTACAAATGCGCCGGCGTTATTGCAGATCAAAACGGCTACGTCTGCATTGATCTGGCCGCTTTTGCAGCCGTCTGTGATGGCCTGCATATCGGTTCCGCCATGGGATGCAAAGATTGCGATGTTCATTTTTCTTCCTTTCATCTTGTGCTTTTGTAGCTGCCGGCCTTTTGAAAGCGGCAATTTAAGTGATCGGGGAAAGCGTAATGCGTGAGCACGTCTGTCAAATATCAAGCAACGCTTCCCTTGCGTGATCATATATAAACTCTTTACGGGGCGCCACATCAGATCCCATGAGTTTTTCGGTGATCTTATCCGCCGTGAAGCTGTCTTCGATGGAAACCCGCTTCAGGAATCTGGTTTCGGGGTCTAAGGTTGTCTCCCAGAGCTGCTGCGCATCCATCTCACCCAGACCTTTGTAGCGCTGCAGGGTGAAATTGCCCTTGTGGGTTTTGCGGTATTTGGCCAGTGCCTTATCATCATAAAGGTACTCTCCTTCTCCTCTGGAAGGGATCACCTTATAAAGGGGAGGCATGGCGATATACACATGGCCTTCCTGGATCAGCTCCGGCATAAACCGGTAAAACAGTGTCAGCAGCAGGGTGCAGATATGGGCACCGTCCACATCGGCATCCGCCATGATGATGATCTTGTCATAGCGCAGCTTGGTGATATCAAAGTCATTGCCGTAGCCTTCGGAAAAACCGCAGCCGAACGCATTGATCATGGTCTTGATCTCGGCATTGGCAAGGACTTTATCAATACTTGCTTTTTCTACGTTGAGGATCTTACCGCGGATGGGCATGATGGCTTGATACTGGCGGTTTCTGGCCATTTTGGCGCTGCCGCCTGCGGAATCTCCCTCTACGATGAAGATCTCGCATTTACTTGCATCACGGGACTCACAGTTTGCCAGCTTTCCGTTGGAATCAAAGGAAAACTTCTGCTTTGTCAGCATATTGGTCTTGGCTTTTTCTTCCGTTTTACGGATCTTGGCGGCTTTTTCCGCGCAGCCGATCACGTTCTTTAAGACTTCGACATTACGGTCAAAATAGCGCTGGATCTCATCTCCGATAACCTTGGAAACAACTTTTGCCGCATCCTGGTTATCCAGCTTGGTTTTGGTCTGTCCTTCGAACCTTGGATCCGGATGCTTGATGGATACGATTGCAGTCATTCCGTTTCGGACATCGGGCCCTGTGAAGTTGGAGTCTTTTTCTTTCAGGATACCCAGCTCTCTTGCATAAGAGTTGATCACCGTGGTGAAAATAGTCTTAAAGCCGGTGATATGGGTTCCGCCTTCCGCATTGTAGATATTGTTACAAAAGCCCATGACATTTTCATGGAATTCGTTTGTATACTGGAAAGCGCACTCTACTTCGATGTTGTCACTGCTGCCCTGGAGGCAGACAATATCGTGTACAGTCTCTTTTCCTTCGTT
>JAIKWF010000005.1 GCA_024685005.1 Lachnospiraceae bacterium | reverse complement strand
GGAGCAGATAAAATAGGAATACGCCTTCCCGCCGGCATTGTAGGACTTGCGAACCATATTCTGGCCACAGTCACCGCATTTCAGATAACCGGAAAGAGGATATACGACCTCTTCTTCAGGAGCGATGCGGATATCCTTCTTCAATATCATCTGCACGGAGTCAAAAGTATCCCTGTCAATGATCACCGGAACCGCGCCTTCCACACGGATCCATTCCGTTTCATCCTTCGGCAGTATCTTCTTAATCTTATAATTCGGCGTTCCCTGCTTGCCCTGCACAAGAACGCCCGTATAAATCTCATTGCTGAGGATCCTCGTCACGGCTGTCTGGGACCACAGAGCCTTCTTATGTACCCGAAAGTTGGTCTGCACCTTCATCCCAAGCGAAATCTTATACTCCATCGGACATAGGACGCCCTGCATATTCAGCTTGTCGGCGATACGCCCCTGGCTCATTCCCTGCTTTTTCCATTTGAAAATCGCCCTGACTATCTCGGAAGCATAGGTATCCACCACCAGCTTATTGTGATCCTCTTCATCCTTCATATAACCATACACGGCGAAGGCTCCGAGAAACTGCCCTTTCTTACGCTTGATCTCCAACTGCGATCTGATCTTTACAGAAATATCCTTGCAGTATGCGTCGTTGATCAGGTTCTTGAACGGAATGATAAGAGAATCCGACTGATTCCTGTCCAAGCTGTCATAGTTATCGTTGATAGCAATAAAACGCACACCGAGAAAAGGGAATACCCTCTCGATGTAATTGCCTGCTTCTATGTAGTTTCTTCCAAAACGGGATAAATCTTTGACCACCACGCAGTTGATCTTCCCGGAACGGATCTCGTCCATCATTTCCTGGAACGCCGGTCTGTCAAAGTTGACTCCGGAATACCCGTCATCGGTTTTCTCCGAAACCGCATGGATCTCCGGATGTTTCGACAGAAAATCCCTGATAAGGGCTTTCTGGTTGATAATGCTGTCGCTCTCCAGCTTATCGCCGTCATCTCGCGACAGTCTCGCGTATATACACGCA
Source organism: Lachnospiraceae bacterium (assembly GCA_024685005.1). Taxonomy (GTDB): domain Bacteria; phylum Bacillota; class Clostridia; order Lachnospirales; family Lachnospiraceae; genus RGIG7926. Next base: position 3,393 of record JAIKWF010000005.1, on the reverse strand, counting down.
TTGTAAGAATTGATTTTACTCATATCAGCAGCTCCTTTCGACTTGATTGCTCTTGTCGAAACAGCCGCCTGTAAAGTGCCTGTTCATCCTCAGTCACTATTTTTTAGTTCGACCTGAGCCTATATTACCGTGCTTTCTCCAAACTTTCCATGACGTTCTGATGGATGGCGGTTATCTGTTCCTGAGATAGTGTTCCATCCTATCTTCCAGCGTTTCATCCGTATCAGAGAATGTTGCCTTCACAATGATGTCACCGCATTTATAGACATACGGATTCTTGATCTGCCGGATAAAACTCTTAATCCTCTCTTCCTTCGGCAGCGTCCTGTCTATATGTACATCCCTGATATCCACAAGCGTTTCAGGATCCACGGTTCTTATATCAACGGCTTTCATTTCTTCCAAAGTCATCATTTCTTTGCCCGTCCTTTCTGAGAGGACTTCCTCTCATGTCACAGGCAACGAAAAGTTCCCGAATTTTACCCTCCAAACAAAAAAAGACGGCCGGCAGAGAAATCAATCCCCACCGACCGAATCAGCCTTATCTATTTTTTCTTTTTCTTTGGAGCCGGTAATTCTTCATACATCGCCTCTACCAGCTCACACAGGAACTCCCGATTATCAACATCATCTACCAGAATCATCTCTTTCGCCCCATCATAAGGAAGTTCCATTGATGCGTCCGGCATCAGCTTCACCGCTGCCGGAACAGGTTTAACAAGAAGCCTGTCATCATAGATGCCACCGAACACCCTGCCGCGATAGTAAAGGATGTATTCGCCCATCATCGCCCGGTAGCTGACTTCATCAATCCCCGACATCTGCTCTAAAACAAAATCCAGATACTCTTTCGTCGATGCCATAAACTATTCCCCCTTTGCCTTGATTGGATGCCTGATCACGGTTTTCAGCTTCTCAGGAGCAACCTTCCTGGCATCACTCAGATAAATCTCATGATGAAGGCGCTTATCCATAATATCCAGCTCATAGCCCTGTTGTTCCATGAACTCATGCATCATGGCAACTGTAGCAGGCTCGTCATCATAAGAACCGATATGCATACACTGGACGCAAAGTCCTTCCTCAACTGACATGAACTCCACTTTGGAGAAATCCTGCTTTTTCTTTTTTGTAGCTTCATCAACAGCCCATCGGAAATCATCCTCTGTCACGAAATCCGGAATACGTATCACGGAAATCCAATGAAAATCTTCCTTGTGTGCATAGTCGATTCCATCCATGCCATCCTGCCACCAGAATCCTTCCAGCGGCGGAACAACATAATCGAAATAACCGTCAATCTGATGATTTCCCTTCTTGCTCATCTTGATTGTAAAGGCAATTCCATATAGCAATCCGATAGACTGCTTGTATTCACCATCCTCCTGATTTGGATCACCGGTTCCGCGAACAGCGATATAATTCATTCTCGGCACCGTCACGATACCAGGCTTATTCTTTGGCATGTAAAACTCTTTATATTCCTTCTTGAAATCAAATGCCACCGCAGTTTACCTCCCAGCATCCTTATCTTCAAAAGGCTTATTCCATGAACCTATCTCAATCAGATTACCTTCCGGGTCAGCAATATAGCAGGTTCTCTGTCCCCAAGGTTCCAACTCAGGTTCTAATACTGGTGTTGCTCCATTCTCTACCGCATTCCTGAAAGCGGCGTCCACTTCATCAAAGGTATCGACATAAAGAGCTATCTCCGAATGACCATTCAGACCCTTAACATACTCATACCGTCTGCATGTCATCTTCTCAAAATCTTTCCTGCCGTATAGCAGAAACAACGTTCCATCTTTCACAAGATATACATTGGAAGTATCCTCTGCTTCCTTGATCTCAAACCCAAGCACATCCCTATAAAAGCGAATCATCTTCGCCATATCCTCGACCAATAACCCAAAACCGTCCAATCTCATAACGCCATGTCCTCCTTGTAGATTTTTGTCATTTTCTGCACCATAAGCGCGATTTTCTTTCTTGCCTCTTTCGGTTCAAGCACTTCCGCCTTATCTCCGAAGGTCATAATCCAGGTGATCAGATTATCCATGTCCGTATAATCCGCCGTAAAGAGAAGCCTGCCATCATCATTCTCTGTAAAACATGAAGGCCCGAACTCTTCTACCAGCCGCCACTTCTGATCTGCATCAAACAACGCCTTCACTTTGATCCCGCCCGGAAAGATTTTCTCATTTGAAAGATCCGGCATTGAGACCTCTCTGCATTCAAACGCCTTGTCTGTTCCGCAGACTCTATCCATGCGGTTCAGCTTGAAAAGCCTAAAATCCTTCCTTTTCAGACACCACCCCCACAGATACCAGCTCGACCATCGGAACACCAGATAATATGGTTCAACCGTCCGCTCACTCTCACCTGATGGAGCATAATACCGAAACTTGATCAACCGCCTGTCTCCGATTGCATCCTGTATGGTCTCTATCTTGGGAGCCAGTGAAACTCGGTACCATGATGACAGATCGATCAGAATAGAATCCCTGCCGGTGATAAACTCAGAGGATCCAGCCTGAATCTTTTCCATCAGCTGACCGTAATAACTGCTTCCGCTCACGCTGTCCAGACTCCGCAGCCCTGCAAGGATCATCTGCATATCCTTTGATGTCAGAATTGTTCTGTCCATCCGGTATCCGTCCATAATACTGATACCGCCACCGGTTCCCTGTGATGTACGGATAGGTATGCCTGCCTTGCAGAGATCTTCGATATCACGGTTTATTGTTCTTTTTGAAACCTCAAACCTCTCTGCCAGCTCCGGTGCCGTAGTTTTCTCTTCCTGCAGCAGTACTGACAGTATTCCAATCAGCCTGTCTATCTTCATTCTTCTCACGCTCCGTATGTATCATATCAAAGTTAACATGACAACTGTATGTCATGTTTATTATAACAGTCAAACTTTTTTTCGTAAACAAAAAAGCCCTGCAAGCATCAGGATTTCTCCCAACACCTGCAGGCTCAATAACGATTCGTTATTCAGTTAAACTCTCTTAACGAAGTCAAGGCTCAGCCAGCCTATCCCGGACTTCAGTTTTCCCCATTCGCTCGCACCGGCACCATCCGAAACTGCGACTATCGTATATACTCCCGGAGGGCAGAACTGCACACGGTCATACCCGATACCAGGTCCTTTTCGTATATTCAGATCCGAAATACTGACCTTCACCAGGAACGGCACCTTCACCGCAGGATCAGCCGCCTTCGGCTCATACACCACCTTGCCATCCGCATTGAACACCTTATATCCCGGATTCTGATCTGCGCACTTCTTCGCATTGTCCAGGATCTTATAGGCTCCCTTCTGGCTCTTGGCATCCGCCCAGGACTTCCTCACCCGGTACCAACGGATCACTTCGCCTCCGGAATCCTTCA
>JAIKWF010000108.1 GCA_024685005.1 Lachnospiraceae bacterium | reverse complement strand
TTGCCGTGGCAGACAAACAAAACTCTTATCATTTCCCTAAAAACCTCGCAAACCCTTATATTTACTGGCTTTCCGCCCCTGACGTCTTTGTCACTTTTTTGCATAAATCAGCCTTTTTTGGGCAAATTTTCGCATATTTTTGCCTTCATCTGGGGTAAAACTGGGGTAAAATGGCCAATCTGTACCCAGTAGATATTTACTGGGTTTGTGGCGATTTTACCCCCTGATTTTCAGCACTAGAATTCGGAAAAAATGGGGCAAAATTGGGGTAAATTTGAAAAATCCACTCCTGTGACAAAAAATCAGACTTTAAACAGACATTACAGAGCCATCACACGTGCAAACTCTTCCTTCGCATCCTCGACGGTAACATGAGTATAAATGTTCAGCGTAACGCTGATATCGGCGTGTCCCATGATGTACTGCAGGGTCTTCGGATTCATACCGGATCTGGCCATCTTACTGCAGAAGGTATGCCTGCAGACATGAGGCGTGATCTCAGGCATCTGGATCCTGTAGATCTTGTTGTACTTCTCACGGATGTGCTGCATATACTTTTCCCAATGCAGCGCCACCATCGGCATACCATTCTTGTCAATGCAAAGAAAACCGCCGACGCCATCAACCATAGGCTCGACTTTTAACTTCGGTCTCTTTGCCAGAATGTTCCGAAAACACTGCTTCACCTCGTCAGACATGGGGATAAAGCGCTCTCCTTTTTCCGTCTTGGGCTTTTCGATGTAGTATCTCATATCCGAACCACGATGCAGCTGACGCTGTACCCTGATCAGACCGCTCTCAAAGTCAAGATCCGCCCTGGTCAGACCGCAGAACTCGGAAATACGAAGCCCCGTGTTGAAAAAGATATAGATGGCATCATAGTATCTTGAATAATGAACATCCTCACGGATGAACTTAAGATAATCCCGCTCCTGTTTTCTGGTGATAGCCTCCCTTGTCACACTGTCGTTTACCACAACCGTAACAAGCTCAAAATCAAAAGGATTCTTGCGGATCAGATCATCTTCCACAGCCATCCTGAATGCCGGCCTTACCACGCCTCTTATGGTATGGATGCTACTATAGCTCTTTCCATCCACCTGCTGAAGCTTGATCAGCCATTTCTTTGCATCGGATGTCCGGATCGTTGCGATCTTCCGGTTTCCGAAGCCATCCTTTTTCAGAAAGTTAATCACGGTTTTATAGCCGGTCTTTGTGGAATTTCTGACCCCGATCTTCAGTGATACATATTTCTCCACCAATTCAAGGACAGTATAGTTTTCACCGTTAACCACGACTTTATCAAACATGTCCTTCTCAATCTGCTTCTCTTTTTCACGAAGCGAAAGCTCCGGGCGTGTCCCTACCGGTGTCGGGTCATTTTTATCCAGTTTCCAGCTGTACACATATTTTCTTTGCTTATTCAGATCCCAATATGCAAATCTGTAACGTCCGTCTGGCCTTTCTGTTTCTCCATCTCTTAAAATTCTATTCTTGGAATCTCTTCTCTTCTCGCTCATTGATTCATCTCCTTTCCGAAAAGAGAGCCCAAACCTATGCATAAACATTAACATATTTCGGGCTCTTTGGCAAAACATACTAACATTTTTTGAATCATAAACAGCTTGCATTTTCCAGGAATTCTTCGAATTGTTTTCGTTTGATCAGAACCCTGTTTCCATTCATGATCACGAATTCCGACCGAAGATTGTTTTCGGCTATGGCACGCAGCTTTTTCTCACCGATGTGATAATATTCCGCCGCCTCCGGAATCGTAAGCACAAACCGTTTCCAGACGGGCACTGTATCCATACTCATTCTTTCTTCCATCCTTCTCACCTCCTTTTCCAATACCATGGGTGGTTATTACAAAAAGACGAGTTTCGCTCTGCCGCGGATGATGATATCCGCCTTTTGCCGCCCGTCAACCCTGCTATCGCACCGCCAAGGCGGCTTTGGGGTGGACAGGCAGCCAAAGAACTGATAGGTTATGGTTAAGCAGAGCGTACTCATTCATACTCAGCCAGCTTCTTTACAGCCCAGTCTCCCACCAGGTCCATCAGATCCTCCGGCTCAAGGCCGCGTTCCTTTGCGTGTTTTCTAAACAGGCTTGCTGCTGAATCATTAATCTTTTTCATAAGCGTATGCAGCCCCTTTCGGATTGCCTCCTCGTCCTCAAGATTCATAATCGCCTCATACTGTTTACCGTATGTTTCATCCGTTTTGCAAAGCGCAATGATCTTACTGTCCGATGCCAAAAGATCAAGGTCTCCGTGACTATTCTCCGCCATCTTGTGCTTCAAAAAGAAAAGTGCCTGCAGCGGACTAAGCTTACTAAGGATCACTTCCAGGTCTTCTTCAAAGAACGCCTTCTCAACCACTGCATATCCCTTCTCCTCCATCCTAAGCTGACTTTCTTCTACCTCATCGATGGCTACGTTGTTCTTTAAATGAGGCATAAGATCCCTGATGATTGGAAGTGAAGGTTCATCGAATCCCCGCCTTATAAGCTCTGCATGAATCTGCTCAGGACTGATCCTGTCTTCATCCACCTCCTGCTCCCATGCAACGCTTTTTCTCGCGTTTCTGATGCGGTTCATGTATTTGACTGTATTGGGACTCAGTCCGGTATTTTCACTTAAAACCTTGTTGATGGTATCCTTCCTATAATTCCTTACAAATCGTCTGAATCGGCAGCCGAATCTCCCTTTTAGATACTCCGGATTGTTATACTTATACAGTTCTTCGTATACCGTAAGCCACAGATGCGAACGAGCCGTATCGTAGCAATCCTCTCTGTCCCCACCTGCACTGAGCATCCCGGCAATTTCGCGTGCAAGCAAATTGATCTCCGGTTCCATAGCCCGGCAAATCTCATTATCAAGTTCCTTCTTCTGATTTTCCGACAGTTGTGAAAGCACCGGATCCTCCTTCATCCGCTCCGGATGATGCATGATCATATCCAGCACTCTGCCGGATCTTTCCATGAAGGCATCCAGGGTTTCTCCGGGTTCCATTTTTAGTTCTTTCATCTCTTCCTCCTTCGCCCTGTGTTGTCAGAGCCGGATACAAATGAAAGAAGCTACGATCCCGAATACCCCTGTTCCCTGAAAATGAGCGCAAAAACCAAGGGTACAAATATCGGATTTTCTGCATAATGCATTCTTTCCGATCATGTATCCGGTCCTTTAACGCGTATTCAGGACTCTTTGATTTTGTTTAGCAGCTTATGCCGCGGGTTACTTGGTTGTAGATTCCCTGCACCCTTTCGCCACCCTCCTTTCTCTCAATCTGCAGGGGTATGGGTTTTTCCATTTCAAAAAGTAGGTAGTCAATGTTTTGAAATATCCCGACACATTACTTTCGTTTTTATCCATCTTTTTCCCATCTTCATCCCTTATGTAGGGAAGGTTTTGCCCTAATCCGTAGGTTTACCAAAATTTTTGTTATTCCCTCTCACTAAACATGTATTGAGGGTTTTGGCTTACGCGGACTCAAAAAGGAAAACTTTTTTTCTCTTCATGAGATATGTAGGTGATGTTTTGCGATATCGGGAAAAAGAAAATGCCCGACTCCTGCATCAATTTGCAAAAGCCGGGCATTCACGACCTGTTACTTCATCCTTTATTCAGTTATCTTTGTCACTTTCATCGTCATTGTAATAGTCGTCATCATCCGCCCAAGGCTCTTTCGCCAGATCTTCGGCTAAAGCCTCTTTTCTTTCTTCATCTGTAGGCTCATGGTACCTAAAGCTGATTTTCCTGCAAAGAAGATATTCCAGGTTTTCTAAAAACTCATTTACATAGAAAGAATCAAGGATCAGGTAGTCCTCTTCATCATCATAATAAAACAGCCCATAATCTTCTCCAACAAGTCCCTTTACCATAGCTCTGGCCGTTGATTCAGGCTTGAAGCTGTCCTTCATCAGCTTCTGTTTCAGCATCTTTGGTTTGATCGCATGTCCTGCCGTGATCCAATATACATCAAAATATAACTGTAGATGTCGCAGGCCCATCATCACGTTCTCGATCTGTTCCGAACTTGATGAATACTTGCGTGCAAAAAGCTTCTCCTTTTCTTCCCGTTTCCTTTGCAGTTCCTGTTCCGATTTTGTTTTCATTGTTTCCCTTCCTCCTCTACTTTTTTAGATACTGTTACTACTACTGTTTCCCGGAGCGAAAAACTTTTTGTTTTTCCTCCGTCAAATATTACATGGGCGGTACTCAGGAAAAGAAGATTCAGATTTTCGAAAAAAAGAAAAAGAACGGCAGCTCACCCTCCGCAGACGATCTGCTCACGCCCCTGCAGACAAACTGCGAACGCCACTGCAGATAAACTGCGCCCCTCTCTGCGGCATGATGAAAAAACAGCCAAAAACACGTAGCGCAACTAACTTGCGGAGCCCGAAACTCCCTGTTTATGAGGCTTCCCGGACTCGCATCCCTCCTGCGAAAATAGCTCTAAATGGCTCACCAGTGCCGCAGCTATGTTGCGCAGTGATTTTCCCCTCTCGCAGCAAATCTGCGCCCTCATAAAGCCAGTAAACCAGGCGCATGCAGTCGTACTGCGAAATGCGGCCGATTTGCGAAAATGAGTAAAAAACGTATAACAGGATACGCCTAAAAGGTGCAGTGCACTTTCAGGCGCAGACCGTCTGCCTATGGCATTCGGGCAAGGGCTCCGCCCTAAGACCCGGCTGTAAAATTTTTAATATTGAAAAAGAAATATAATAGATTTTCAGCTATGGTTTCTTGTGTCACTACTGACACCACATGATTCTCGGTGACACCACTACTGACACCACCATTTTCCTGATTTGTGGTGTCACCATTGACACCACTTAATTCATCCGAAACTAAAAAATGCCGAATCAAGCAGGAGAAAAACTCCGCTCGATTCGGCATCCTTCTTTACTATCGAATTCGATCTTATTTAAACTTCTTAAGTTTCCCCCTAAAACCGGCCTTCTTCATAGCAGACTTATACTTGGCAAAGAGGCTCTTTTTCACCTTTATGGTTACCTTCTTGTTCTTAAGACTCTTCACAAGAGCTTTCAGGTTTTTCGCAGACAATACCTTATCCGAACGAATAATGATCGTCTTCAACTTTCCGCTGTTCTTCACCACATTCTTGCCTATGGTTTTGGTGTTTTTGCCAAAGGTTATGGATGTCATATTCTTACAGTTTGAGAAAGCTCCTGCCTTAACGGTTTTCACAGTATCAGGCAGGGTCACCGTCTTCAGCTTCGTACCCTTGAATGCGTTCTTACCGATAATCTCAATATTCGCTTTCGACAGATCAACCGATTTCAGATTCACGCAGCCGGAGAATGCGTTATCGCTGATTTCTTTGATATTATTACCGACCTTGACATTCTCTACTGATTTATCACCCTTAAAGGCATTAACGTCAATCTTCACTACTTCGTAGGTTACATTGCCCTTTGTTACGGTATCCGGTATAGTGATATTTTTATCTGCCTCGTTGCATGGTTTAACAAAGGCTGCAGCCGGTGTTTCTCCCTTATCGGAGATCACAACATATTCAGCTGCATCTTCACCGCTTTGTGTGATCGTTGTTCCCTTATCCGCCGGCACTTCGTTCTGAGTGACCTTACCGGGATCATTGCCATCGGTATTTTTATTACCGGGATCGTCAACTCCCGGGTTATCAGTCTTAGGATCCGTCGTGGGTTCTGTTTTGGGCAGCATCTGAACGATCCAGCTTCCATCTTCAATCTCGGTCTTTCCTTCTTTATCCGAAAAATGCTTTCCACATACTGAGCAGGTCCAATAAGCACTATTCCCCGGATTTGTTTGGGTTGCTGTGACAGCTTCTGTTTCTTCCAGCTTATGTTGCAGGATCACCTGCACCTCAATACCTGATACGTCCTTGTAATTATCTGTATCTTCGGGCGTATATTTCACCTTAACCGTATTGGCTCCAAGCTGAAGTGCTGCGTTTCCATCTTCCAAAGAGAAATGCTCCGGCAGGCTGATATCCGCCAATGTTGCATTACAAAGAAGGATTTGCGGTTGCGGAGCGTTGTACTCCGGCGCAGCCTTGTTCACCTTCAAAGAAACAGATGCCTGTCCCATGGTGGTATCGGAATTGTAAACAGCGGTCAGCACAGTATCTCCGGCACCGGTTATGGTCACCGTTCCTGCATCCGATATTACGGCGACATCTGTATCAGAAGAAGTATAGGTCCACTCTCCTCCGGCTCCTTCATTTTCCACTGTGGCGCCTATTGTAAATTCATCATCACCATATGTTTTGATAAGGGCATCTTCACTCCCCAGTGTCACTACCGCATCATTCTTAGTAGAAATGATAATCGTAAAATCGTAATCCTTGTAGTTTACTGCATCCCGAACAGGTATGATGATACTTGCTGTTGTCCGCTCATTTAATGCAGCCGTGCTATATGTCAACGAATTCCCGCTGACGGTAGCTGAGCTGATCAATCCTGCCGAATTACCGCTGATGGTAATATTTGTATCGTAAGCCGCTCCTTCCGGTACAGCAGGAAGTTCAAGTGTGTTCGTTACCGCTTCACCGATATGGACGTACTCCGGCAGCGTTTTAACTCCCGAATACTCTCCTTTACCGATGGATACCGTCAGGGCCCCCGGCGCAGTATCATAATAATTCGGATTGCCCTTTACCATGTACCAAACCTTATAGGTTCCGGCGTTGGTGGCTGTGGGGATGGATGTGGTATAAGGTTGCGTGGCTTCAGTCGCAGTGCCGAGGGCGTACTGCATTTCGCCCCCTTTCGTTTCGCCTGTAACAGTCACAAGCGGTTGATCCGTTCCGTCGTAGGTGCGGTTGTTCGCATTAACCGTGGCAGCAACAGAGTCCACCTTGCTGATGGTAAATTCCGCAGTAGTGGTGGTTGCACCCTGATAATTATCTGTCTCGGCTATAGTGGCTGTCCCACGATACGTACCGGCAT
>JAIKWF010000045.1 GCA_024685005.1 Lachnospiraceae bacterium | reverse complement strand
CTGAAGATCGTAGCCTTCAATGAAGGCAGGGAAGAGCAGCTGTTAGCCAGCGTCAGGGCATGGCAGATCAGGAAATAGCATATTAATGATCAGTCTCGTTATCGATCTGCCCCCTCATCTCACGCAGCGTATCAACGAGGGCTTCTTCTCCGTTAACATCAAACTTCCTCCCCCAACTGTAAACTTGCGTATAGGAAACATCGTAGATAGCAGCTGTGCCTTTATAATCACGGTCATGTTCAATACAGTACTTAACGATTTCCTTACGTTCATCGATAGTGGTTTTTCTTCTAGCTTCTGCCATATAGACCTCCCGCTTAGGATCATAGTCCTTAAGCTCTCTATTGGCATTATAAATCTTTATCCAGTTACAGAGTACCGAACGAGCAGAAATTTCATATTTTGCAACAGCTTCATCAATGCTGTAATCTTTGGGCAAGCTTCATTATGTAGCCCTCTATTGTAAGTTTTACAAGTTTTACTGACAACTACCTTGACTTTTGGTAACTGCGAAAACCGCTGGCTCCACCGCTCACCTCGTCCAGTTCTTCATCGTTGAGGACTAAGCCGGCTTCCGCACCTGCATTCTTGATCATTTTCTTTGCTTCTTCTCTGTTCTCCGCCTTGTCAACATTTTCTTTAAGTTTTCCGGTAAGTTCCATTTTTCTACCTCCTGTTTTGATGTGATCTTGTTTTTTCTATACAAAAATCAGCATCCACCGCATCCTTCAAGCTGATAGCTCAAAAGATACGGCAGGTGCCGTTATTGTCCCGTATATTATAGCAGACTTTACCTGTGTTGTGCTGTGCTGTGCTGTGCTGTGCTGTGCTGTTAAGGATTATCTGCTTTATTTTCATATGTCAAGCCTTTATATGATCCAAAACTCTGATTGTTACTTACGTGATTTTATCAAATTCGCGTCAAAAACGTCCTCACATATATTTATACGTTGAAGCCAAAAAAATGGCAATATGATTTTTTCGCACTGGTATCTTCCTTTATTTCCAAACTATGAGTCTTCCAGCCGCGAAGAGTTTATATCCGGTATGGAGCAAAGAGGCTGGGCGGTACAGTGGGAGGATAAGAGAAAGCACATAACATTTCGAAACGAAAACGGCGACAAAGTCCGTGACACCAATCTGTCATCTCACTGATAGGCGAAAAATGCTTTGTTTACAAGCATTATAACATGTTGGTAGCGCAACGACTACATGGCAATACACAGACCGGTTCGAAAGGAACCCGGCGTTTCCCGGAAACGGATGTCGCCGATACCAAAGAAGGTGAGAAAGTGTTGTATGACCTTGTGCTACAGCATGTGCAACTGGTTACCGGGTATATCTATCACCATCAGGATCATTTCCGCAGGGTTATGGAACAGCAACTCCATACTGAAAGCGAAAAGCAGATTAAAGCTATCTACGTTGACGCACCTGATAAATCAAGCGGTAAACGCAGACAGCACATCCATATCCAGTATGACGGATTGGGATTCATCCCTCTGAATGAACTCTTAGCACAAGAAAAGGCGTGACCAAAGCCACGCCTTCCCATTCTTAAATTCTTAAACATTACTGTCTTATGACGCTCCCGGCTTTTGCCCGGGGCATTTTTTCGGTTATGAAGTTTGATTCGGACCCTTTACACTTCCGGCTCGATGAGTCCGTAGGTGCCGCCCTTTCTCTTGTAAACCACGTTTACCTGATCGGTTTCAGCATTGATAAATACGAAGAAGTTATGTCCCAAAAGTTCCATCTGTACGCAGGCATCTTCGGGATAGGTGGGCTTGATGTCAAATTTCTTGCTGCGGATGATCTTGATATCTTCCTCATCCATGAATTCTTTTTCAATGTACTCCTGCTTGAAGTTGCTGCCTTCTTCCTGGTGCTTGTCAACCAGTTTGGATTTGTATTTTTTCAGCTGTCTTTCAATGATCTCCTCTACAAGGTCGATAGAGATATACATATTGTTGCTGACCTGTTCGGAACGAATGATATTGCCTTTTACCGGGATCGTAACCTCGATCTTCTGACGTTCTTTTTCAACGCTCAGGGTTACGTGAACTTCGGTCTCGGGAGTGAAATATTTCTCCAGCTTTCCGATCTTCTCCTCAACGGCACTTTTCAGTCCGGGAGTCACCTCGATGTTTTTGCCAATGATAATGAATTTCATAACCATCGCCACCTTTCTTCCTGGATTTCTTGTCAGAGATTACTGACGTTATCAGTATACCATATCCCCGATTTTGAGGCAACACAATTCGGGTATTATCGGTTGCGGGAAGCCCCGTATTTGTGATAAAGTAGAGGAGAAAATCAGAGGGAAATTCAGAGGAAAAACGGAGTTTTCCAAGAGGAATCGTGCGTATATGAATGAGATTATTTTGGAGGTATCGGCATTTCTGATCACCTGCTTTTGTCTGACCGTTTCGCTGCGGGAAAAAAAGCCGGTTTATTTGCCTATGCCCAAGAGATTTGTGGATAAGCTCAGGGATCAGCATTCCGTATTTTTGATGCTTCTCATTGTGCTGATCATATCCTGCTTTTCCTCTGTTCTTTGTGTTGTGGGGATGGAGTTCGGCACAAGGGCAAATCAGACGGTTTTATATATTCTCAATGAGATCTATTTCCTGTTTCACAATATTCTTTCATTTCTGGCTGTGCTATATGTCATGGATGTGGTGGTTGGGACAAAAACGCGACCCGACCGCTTCTTCCTGCTGTTTCTGATCCCTCTTTTTGCAGGCGAGATCCTGGTGGTGGCCAATCCCTTCTCACGGATGGTTTTCTATTTTGACGAGTATAATGTCTATCACAGAGGCTCTATGATGTGGCTGGTTTACCTGGTGGCGGCTTTCTACATAGCCGTAGGCTTTGTGGAGCTGATGAAAAACCGGAAGAATCTGCCGGTGACAGACAGACATGCCCTTTTCCTGCTGGCGGTCATTGCGGTGATGGGCGTGGTTTTGCAGGCGATCTGGTCCGTGACCGTGGAGCTGTTTTTCGAAGCCGTGGTCTTTCTGGGATTTATGGAACTTGCGGAAGACCGCAGGAAGAATTATCGCAGGACCGATTCCAAAAAAAATGATTTCAGAGTGGTCCTTGTGATCGTACTGACCTTTTTTACCGTGATCAGTGCCAACGTGATCCTGATCTATAACATGATGACCACCCAGACCAAACAGATCGGAGACGTGCAGATCGACAATATCAAAGGAGACCTGCAGGAGATGATCTCCGAGACCCAAAGCGAAGTGCTGAAATTCGGTCTTGGACTGGAAAAACGCATCGGCCAGGACAGCTCCAAAGAGGATCTGGAGGAATATATCCGGCGGGAGAAGGAAGCCAAAAGCAATGATACCTGTATCAACGTCTATGCTGCCTGCTCGAAGTGGAGTATCATCCCGGATTTTGATATGCCGGATGATTATCATGCAACAGAGCGGATATGGTATCTGGGGGCAAAAGAGCACAGCGGAGAGGTTTACATCACCGAGCCGTATGTGGATGCCTATACAGGTTCTCTTTGTATTACCGCATCCACGCTGCTTTCCGATAACGACACCGTTGTGGCCATGGACTTTAACCTGGCAGGGATCAGACGCTCCATTGCGCAGATGAACAACAAACAAGAGCAGATCGCCATGATCGTTACGGAAGGAGGTACCATTGTAGGCCACAGCGATATGGAGCTGGCGGGCCGGCAGCTTTCGGAGGCACTTCCGGATTATGTGGCAGTCTTTGAGCGGGTCATCGCTTCCAACGAGCATGACAGTTTTCCCGTCACCATCGGCGGCAGAAGGCAGGTGGTCTTCAGCAATGAAACCGAGAACCACTGGTATCTGATCCTGTGCGAGGACTACAATACCCTTTATCGGGACAGCTATAACCAGATCATCATGATGGCGGCCATGGATATCATGATGGTGGTGATCATTATTGTCTTTTATATGATCAGCGCAAAGAACAGGGAAAAGGTAGAAGTGACCTTGGAGGCCACGGAAAGCTTTCTGGAAAATATTTCCACCGGCCTGCGGGAGCCTCTTACCAGGATCCTGCGCCTTTCGGACCTTGGGCTGATGGACGAGGGAGAGAATATTACGGATCTTTTGGGAAGGATACGGGGGGAGACCCTGCGGCTTTCCGAAATGCTGGAAAACCTTTTTTCCTATGGTGAGATCGTAAAACAGAAATCCCGTACAAGCAGTGAGGATAAGAGTGAAAAAAAGAGGGACTCCAGATACAGTGTCCGGGCCAGAAACAGAGTGGTCGCTGTCATGGTCATCAGCTTCCTTTTGGGAATGGTGATCTGTGTATTTACTTCCGTAAATTGGGGAAATGCCAAAATGGAGCAGCAGCTGGAGCGCTATGATCACGAGTTTTCCCAGTGGATCACCAGACAGCAGGCCATCTTGGAGATGTATTCGGATATGATCAGTGTACAGCCGGAGATGCTGGATGATTATGACTTTGCAGTAAAATGGCTGGATCAGATGGCGGAAAGCAACCGGGAGATCTCCATATGCTATATCGCCAATCCCTATAAGGAGCATACGGTGATCATGAATACCGGATGGGAGCCGGAGGAAGGCTGGCAGGTTGAGGAGCGCCGGTGGTACAGGGATACGGAACGGTCTTTGAAGGGATACAGCATATCCGCGCCCTATGTGGATCAGCAGACCGGTGAATACTGTATGACGTTTTCCAAGACGGTATACGGAACCGACGGAAAGTTTCTGGGAATCTTCGGAATTGACTTTTTCATGGATCAGATGACGGATGCCCTCCATGAAAGCTATGCGGAGGACTCCTATGCATTTTTCACGGACTCTCAGGGTGTGATCTTAAATCATCCCGACGAAGCCTATCAGATGTCTTCGGATCATACCACCAGCATAGAGGATACTGCTTATGCTGAGGCTTATCACAGTAAGCAGATCGTAACGCTGAAGGATTTTGACGGCAGGCTGGTTTCCTGCTATTCCAAGGAAGATGAAAGTTCCCATTATACCATTCTGGTGGTGAACAGCTGGTGGTCCGTTTACGGCAGTGCCATCCTCATCGCACTGATGTATCTTGTGATTCTGTTTATGTGTGTTACCACCATTGTGCTTTTGATCAATCATCTGATCCGGCTGCAAAAAGAAAGCAATGCCAAACTGGTGGAGGCAGCCAGACAGGCGGTATCCGCAGGAAATGCCAAATCCCAGTTCCTGGCCCAGATGTCCCACGAGATCCGGACCCCCATCAATGCGGTGCTGGGTATGAATGAAATGATCCTTCGGGAATCGGAGGATAAAGAGATCGTGGAATATGCGGGCAATATCAAAACCGCAGGCAGGACCCTTCTTTCCCTGATCAACAGTATTCTGGACTTTTCCAAGATCGAAGACGGAAAGATGGAGATCGTTCCCGTACAGTATGAAACAGCGCTTTTGGTGGGGAATCTGGTCAACTCTATTTTGCAAAGAGCCAAGGATAAAAATCTGGTCTTTCGGACAGAGATCGACAGGCTGCTGCCTTCTGTCATGTACGGTGATGATGTGCGGCTGACCCAGGTGATCATGAACCTTTTGACAAATGCGGTAAAATATACCGAGAAGGGCTGTGTGACCCTTCGCATCGTACGGGAAGAGATCCGGGAGGATGAAGTTTCCGTTTATGTGGAAGTAAAAGATACGGGAATCGGCATTAAGCCTGAGGATCAGGGCAAGCTCTTTGAGACCTTTACAAGGCTGGAAGAGGATCGCAACAGAACCATCGAAGGAACGGGACTTGGCATGGCCATCGTCACAAGACTCCTTGATATGATGGGCTCCAAGCTGAATATGGAGAGCGAATACGGAAAAGGTTCGGTGTTCTCTTTTTCCGTAAAACAGAGAGTTATAGACGACTCTCCCATGGGAAATTATGAAGACAAGATCCGCAGGCAAAGCCAGGCCGGCAGCGATCAGGTCGGTGTCTATGCTCCGGGAGCTTCGATCCTGGTAGTGGATGATAATGAAATGAACCTGAAGGTGGCCTCTAATCTGCTTAAGAGAAACGGTATCGTTCCCGATATGGTAACATCAGGCTACGAAGCCATAGTGGCTATGGGCAAAAAGACCTATGATCTGGTGCTGCTGGATCATATGATGCCCAATATGGACGGCGTGGAAACCCTGCGAAAACTCCGGGAAAAAGATCTGATCCCGGAGGGAACCGCCATCATCGCCCTGACGGCCAACGCTGTTTTGGGTGCCAGGGATCATTACCTGGAAAAAGGGTTTGACGAATATCTTTCCAAGCCCATTGAAGTGGCAAGGCTGGAAGAGATCTTAAAGACCTTCCTGCCGGAGGAACTGCTGCAGGATTCCAAAGAGGAAGGCTCTGAGGGGAAAGCCGCAGCGGACAAGGCCGGGGCAGATAAGGGCATGCTTGCCCGGCTCCGGCAGGGCGGTTTTACCACCGAAGAAGCGCTGGAATTCTGTATGGGAGATGAGAGCTTTTACCGGGAGGTTTTGCTGGATTTTGCAAATGAGGCACCGGAGCGGTGCGCTCTTTTGGAACAGCTTATAGAGCAGGAGGACTGGCAGGAATATCAGATCCGGGTACACGGCCTCAAGAGCACGGCCAGGACCATCGGCGCAGCCCAGCTTTCCGCCATGGCCCTGCAATTGGAAGAAGCAGCAAAGAACAGAAAAGGAGAATTCATAAAAGTGCATAACCCGCACCTGACGGAAATGCTGGAAGATGTGGCAGTGGTCATCCGGCGGGCACTTGCATAGAGTTAAGAGAAATGGTTTATTACAAACTGGTTTTTGCGGCAGCTTTTCTGCCTGCCGTATTATTGCTTTATCGGATCATACCGAAAAAATACAGATATCTTGTTCTGCTTTTGGCATCGGCAGCCTTTTACTCCACCTTCAGTCTGGGAAGGATGGTGTATCCTGTCATCGCCGGCCTCATTGCATATGCGGCGGCTCTTGCCATGGAAAAGCAGGCAGCCAAAGGAAAGGAAGGACAGAAGACAAAAAAGAGGATCCTGATCCTGGGGATCGCAGCTCTTCTGGCCCTCCTTTTGAATGTAAAGTATACGGACTTTTTCCTGGAAAATCTCACAGCCCTGAGCCACTTGTTTGGAGGAGAAAAATCCTTTGGACCGGTGAACCCCCGTCTGCCTTTGGGAATTTCTTTTTATACCATGCAGGCCATCGGGTATCTGGCGGATGTCTATTGGAAAAAGATCCCGGCCCAGAAAAATCCTCTGAAGCTGTGCCTGTTCCTGCTCTTTTTCCCAACCATCATTCAGGGACCTATCACCCCCTATACAGCTGTGGGTGAAACCCTTTTTGCCGGAGCTGACATTAAGGCGGAGAACCTGATCAGAGGGTATTTCAGGTTAGGGTGGGGTGCCTTGAAAAAGTTAGTTGTGGCTGACCGACTCTATCCGGCTGTTGCATTTTTGTTCGCCGATCCCGGGGGAAAAACGGGCGGAGAAGTGGTGGCGGCAGCGGTACTGTTTACGCTGATGGAATACATGGATTTTTCCGGCTGCATCGATATGGCCATCGGCTGCGGGCAGCTGTTTGGCATTACCCTTCCGGAGAATTTCAAACAACCCTTTCTTGCCAAAAACGCATCGGAATTCTGGCGCAGATGGCATAT
The DNA here is from genome assembly GCA_024685005.1 of Lachnospiraceae bacterium. GTDB lineage: Bacteria > Bacillota > Clostridia > Lachnospirales > Lachnospiraceae > RGIG7926. Next base: position 11,336 of record JAIKWF010000045.1, on the reverse strand, counting down.
ATCCCTGGGCGTCTGGTTTAAAACCTACATCTTTTATCCCGTTTCCATTTCCGGCACTGCCAGAAAGTGGATGAAATATGCCAGGGGCAAAAAGATCTCGCCCTTTGCCACCAAAATGGTGATCTCTGCCATGGCACTGTTTCCGGTATGGCTTTGCAACGGCCTGTGGCACGGACCGAAATGGACCTACATTTTTTACGGTTTATTCTACTTCGTCGTGATCCTGACAGAGCTTTTACTGGAGCCTGCGGGAAAGAAACTGCTGGAAAAAATGAAGCTGACGGATCAAAGCCCGGTCGTAGGCATCCTTCGTATACTCCGGACCTGGATCGTGATCTTTGTGGGAGAACTGTTTTTTGAAGCAGACAGCGTAAGAAGCGGATTAGTGATGTTTTCAAAACTCTTTACCGCGCCGGGATTTGGAGGCTTTGGTGAGCGGGTCCGGGCCTGGGGACTGAGCGGCGGAGACTGGATCGTGGCAGGACTTTTCCTGACTCTGATCCTGGGAGTGAATCTTCTCCGGGAAAAATGCGGCAGCGTGCAGGATCTGCTCATGAAAAAGAAAATGCCCCTGCGGATCACCCTGGCCCTTCTTCTTGGGGCGGCCATTATGATCTTTGGCCTTTACGGACCGGGCTATACAGAGGTGGATATGATCTATGCAGGCTTCTGAGAAACAGGAAATGAAACACATGGTGAAAAAAGATATAAAACCGAATAGCAAACCGAATACAGAACAGAGTACAGAAGAAAAGCAGGGGGACGGCAGATGGACACGGGAATGTCTTTTGTATATCCCTGCCCTGGTGCTGCTCCTTTTGGCAGGCTCCCGGATCTTTGAGCCGGCAAGGCTGGGACATCCGGAATGGATCAACGACAGAGACGTGTATGTATATTCTGCGCTGCAGCAGCCGGAGGATACCATCGATCTGGCAGTACTGGGAGACAGCGAGGCCATGGTTTTGCTATCCCCCGAAATGCTGGAAAAGGAAACGGGGATCAGCGCCTATATTACGGGACAGTCGGGACAGAGCAGCAGCGAAAGCTACTATGTGCTTCGGGAGCTTTGCAAAAAGCAGCATCCGAAGGTGGTGATCTTCGAGCCGGACACATTGGTGGATGATTCCAATGAAAGAAGGGAACTGATCGAAAACTTTAACACCGCGGCCTACCATATGTTCCCCGTTCTTCGGCATCACGGATGCTGGAAGTATATGACGGGAACCGAAACAAAATCGACCGTGGAACATGACAGAGGCTTTTCTGTAAGAGACGATGTGGTGCCCTACGAAGGCGGAGAATATATGCTTCCCACTGAGAAAAAAGCCTATATTCCCCCATCTTCCCGAAGATATTTTGAAAAGATCGTATCCCTTTGTGAAAAGCAGCAGACCCGGCTGATCCTGGTAAGCGCACCGGCGCCATCGCATTTTAACTTCGAAAAACACAATGCCATCGAGATGCTGGCCGAAGAAAAAGGCCTTACCTACATGGATCTGAATCTGTGTTATGATGAAACCGGTATCGATTTTACCACCGATATGCTGGACGGCGGCGATCACATAAATCTGTCGGGGACGCAGAAGGTAACGAAGTATCTGGCAGGGGAGCTATTAGACCACCTGCAGGAGGCACAGGAAGAAAAATAAGCCGGAAACATAAAAAGGGATAGTGAAAAAAGAAAATAGGAAAAAGGAAATCACCATGAAAAGTGTTTTGGAATATCTGGAAGAAACTGCCGGCAGAATGCCGGATCAGACAGCGGTCATTGACGAAAAGGAACGCTGCAGCTATCAGGAGCTTTTGCGGGTAAGCCGCGGCATGGGCGCATCTCTTTTGCCCCGGAATCTGTCAGGCAGGCCTGTGGCGGTGATGATGAAAAAAAGCCTGCTGACATTGGAATGCTTTTTCGGCATTGCTTATGCCGGAGGTTTTTACTGCCTGCTGGATCCGGACTTTCCCAGGTCGCGGCTGAAAAAACAGATCAGTATTCTGCAGCCGGAAGTAGTGATCACCCTGCCGGAGCATGCGGAGAAACTGCACAGCACGGGTTATGAGGGCGATGTTTTCATGGCAGAAAAAATGCGGGAGGAAGCTCTGGCAGAACCTCTTTCCCAGGAAGCAGAGCAGGAGCTGACGGCCCTTAGAGACAGGATGGAACCCTCTGCGCCCCTGTATTGCAACTTTACATCAGGCTCCACGGGAACCCCCAAAGGCGTGCTGGTGGGCCATGACAGTGTGATCGCCTTCATTGATGCCTTCACACCCCTGTTTTCCATTACAAAGGAGGATGTCATCGGCAACCAGGCTCCCTTCGATTTTGATGTGTCCGTAAAAGACATTTTCAGCGCCATGAAAACAGGCGCCACCCTGGTGATCATTCCCACGGCTTTCTTCCGGTTCCCGGCAAAGGTCATGGACATGCTCCAGGATAACGGTGTCACCACCCTGATCTGGGCCGTATCGGCCCTGGTGCTCATTGACAGGCTTCACGGCTTTTTGTATAAAGTACCGGATAAGATAAGCAAGGTTTTATTCAGCGGCGAGGAGATGCCGCCGGCGCATTTGCAATCCTGGATGACCCAGTATCCGAAGGCGTCTTTTGTCAATCTCTACGGACCCACGGAGATCACCTGCAACTGCACCTATTACCGGATCGAAACAATGCCGGATCCGGAAAAAAAGATTCCCATCGGCATGGATTATCCCGGCAAGGAAGTCTTCTTATGCGATCCGGAAACCGGAGATCTGATCCCGCCGGAGCGGGAAGAGGAGACAGGTGAGCTGTGCGTAACGGGAGCAGGCCTTGCCATCGGATATTATAAAAATGAGGAAGCCACAAAGGCAGCCTTTGTCACCATGGATCTTCCGGGAAAAGGAAAGGTCCGGGTTTACCGAACCGGAGACCTGGCCCGGAAAAAAGAGGGGCTGTGGTATTTTGCGGGAAGGAAGGATTTCCAGATCAAACACAACGGACACAGGATCGAGCTGGAAGAGATCCAGCGGGCCATGAACAGCTTGCCGGAGGTTCTGCAAAGCTGCTGTATCTATGTTGAGGAAAAATACAGGATCGTGGCCTTCTATACGGGAGAAGCGGATAAAAAGTCCATCGTGGCGGGATTGAAGGAAAAACTGCCGGACTATATGATCCCCACGGTTTATATGCCCCTGTCGGATTTCCCCTTAAACAAAAACGGAAAGATCGACAGAAAGGCTCTTCGGGAAAGCCTGATAAAAAAATAAAGAGAAACAGACCGGAATTAGAAAACGATAAGCAAGTGATAAGTAAAGAAGGGATCCACAATGACGGAAACGGAAAAAGAAGAGTATAAAAAGTTAGCAGAAGCTTACAAAACACCCTTCTACCTCTATGATGAGAAGTGGCTGAAAAACAGGGTGCTTATGACCCGGGAAAAGCTGCCCGGGATCCGCACATGTTATGCCATGAAAGCAGCGCCTATGCTGGCATCTTTTATGGGCGGCATAGCTGACAGACTGGAGGTATGCTCTCCGGGAGAATACGAGATCTGCCTGCGGGCAGGGATAGAACCGGAAAAGCTTTTGATCTCCGGGGTTTCCAAAACCACGGAAAGCATGCAGCGGCTCCTTTCCACGGGAGGAGAGCGGGCAACCTTTACCATAGAATCGGAATCCCAAATGAAGATCTTAAGCGCTCTTGCAGGGGAAAAAGGACTGGAGCTACCCTGCTATCTGCGCCTTAGCAGCGGCAATCAGTTTGGCGTGGGAAGGGAGGAATTCCTTTCCCTGACCCGGCAGATCCAGGCAGATCCGCATCTGCGGTTTGCGGGTGTTCATTTTTTCTCCGGCACCCAGAAAAACGGAAAGCAGCGGGAGAAAGAACTGACCATGCTGGCCGGGTTTGCCAAAGAAATAGAAGAGATCACGAAGGAGAAGCCGGCTCTTGAATACGGACCGGGTCTTTCGGTAGCATATTTTGTGACGGAAAAGGACAATAAAAAGGATGCAGCCGGCAAGGATCCCGAGGAACTGGAGGGGGAGATGGCCCGGGCTGCATTAGAAGAGCTTTCAGATATGGTTATATCCTCCGGTATCCGGGAAGCCTTTTCGGATATCACCTTTGAGCATGGCAGATTTCTGGCAGCCGGCAGCGGCGTGTATGCCACCGGCATTACGGATCTGAAAACCACGGAGGGAACGAGCTACGTTATCACGGACGGAGGACTGCATCAGATCAGTTACTTCGGTTCCATGGCGGGAATGCGGGAGCCCTATATTACTGCTCTGACAGCGGCAGGGGAAGAAGAGGGCACCTTCGACTATATGCTGGCCGGGTCTCTTTGCTCAGCCCATGACGTGCTGGTTCGAAAAGTTAGCCTTCCCAAACTTTCTTCGGGAGATACACTTTTGTTCCATCTGGCCGGCGCTTACTGCGGCACGGAGGGAATGAGTCTGTTTTTAAGCCGTGATCTGCCTGCTGTTTTGGTGAAGGGGGAAGACGGCAGCGTGGTTACCCTACGGGGACACATGGGAACTGACCGGATCAACGACGGCACGTTTCAGTAAGGGATATACAAAAGAGGTAGAAATGAAATGACGTATTATAAAAAGGGCATGGTGGCTTTGATCCGCCTTCTCCTTGCGGCAGGGCTCTTTATACTGCTGTTTTTCGGAATGCGGCACTGGGACGCAGAAGATCTGTTCAGATGGGCCTGGCGGGGAAAAATGCTGTTTGCCTTGTCGGTTGCGGGGACAGGGGCTTTGTTTCTCATAGCGAATATGCTGACGGGGCTCTTTACAAAAAAACCTGTGATCCTGCATCTGCTGACGGGAATGGCCATACTGCTGCAGCTTTTTCTGGTCGTCCGGTATCCTTTGCAGGTGAACTGGGATACAAACAATACCATCGTAACAGCCATCGGCATCATTCAAAACAAGCCGGAATGGATCGACGTATCGTATTTCGGCATGGTCCAAAACCAGCGGATGTTTTTGCTGACCACGGTCTTGTTTGTAAAGACGGCCTTTCTTTTGGGGATCAAAGAATCATCCGTTCCCCTGTTTTTAAGCCTCATCAGCCTTCTGTGCACGGACGGGGCCTTAGGGGTTATGTACTTTACCGTCAATAGATTTAAAGGGAAAAAAAGCGCGGACACACTGCTCTTTTTGATGCTGCTGCATCCGGGACTGTATCTTTGGTGCGGCAATTATTACACCACCAATATTTCCCTGCTGATCTTAAGCGGAGCGGTATATTTCCTGCTGCGGCTCCGGGAGGGAAAGGGCAGGATCCTTTGCAGCATTCTGTGGGGTGCCCTTTTTATGTTCGGCCTGTACTATCGGGCAACCATCGTGATCCTGGCAGTGGCGGCGGTGGTGATTCTGACATTAAAAAAACCGGAAGGAAAACTCTCTTTCCTGGCAGGAATGGCCGGGGCGGGAGCAGCGGGGATCCTCCTTGTAGCCCTTCTTTCAAAAGCCATGTTCAGCGTCTGGATCCCGGAACCGGAGCAGGATGTAAAACTCCCTGCTTCCCACTGGCTGATGATGGCGGCACAGGGAAACGGCAGCTATAATAACGACGATGTGGCGTATTCCGAATCTTTTTCAACCTACGAGGAGCGAAACCGGGCTGCCACAGACCGCTATTTATCCCGCTTAAAAGAGCTGGGGCCTAAGGGCTGTATGTCCCTTGCCTATACGAAACTGACCTACAACTGGGGATATGGAGATCACGATTATCATCCCGAGAGTCAAAGATATGACTTTTTGTATGACAGACTCTGGGGTTGTGAGAGCCATTTGGCAAGAGGGTTTCAGCAGCTGTTTCATCTGCTGATGATCGTCCTTGCCATAGTAACCTGTCTGCCGCTTACAAAGGTACCGGAAAAAGAAGGAGAGCTTAGTCTGATCCTCCACCAGCTTCTTTTGCTGGGGGCGCTTATGTTCTACATTCTGTGGGAGACAAGGCCTTATTACAGCGTGGGATTTGAAGGGGTCTTTCTGGTGCTGGCAGCGCAGGGCCTGGAGCAGACGGAGTCTTTTCTTGGGGAAAGAAAGAGACTGACGAAAGTACTGCTTTCGGCAGGGGCTGTGGTTTTGCTGGCGGGAACCGTTTTTCTTATGAAAGAATTATTACCGCCCTTTGAAACAGGGGAAAGAGAAGTAGTCACCCAGCTTAAGACCGACATTGCCTACCCTTTGAAGGGAGAGCTGACAGAGATCACATTCCCCGTGGAGCGCAGTTTTACGGACGTGCAGATCTGGCTTGGAAAGCAGGATAAAAAAAGCCCTCTGACCGGCGCCTATGAGATCAGTCTCGTGGGACCGGAGGGAGAAGAGATCAAAAAAGAAAAGCTTCCAAAAGAGGACCTGCAGGGAGTCTTTGTCTATGACATTCATTTGGACAGGCCCCTGGGCAGAAGGGGAGAGACCTACAAAGTATGCATCAGGCAAAAAAGCGATGATGAGCAAAAAACTGAAAGCGAGCAGGAAAATCTGCTGCAGCTCTTTTACTATTCCCTGCCGGTAAATCCCCTGCCGGGCAGCACCCTCAGAGAGGATGGCAAAAAAGTGGCCGGCGCGGCTTACCTGAAGGTATCATATATGGAGTAGAGGAATGAAACAACGAATCCGATCAGTGGATATTGCAAAAGGCATAGCGATGATCAGCATAGTGCTGGGGCATCTGGGCAACCAAAAGATCGGCAGCATTGTAACAACCTACCATGTACCACTGTTTTTTATCCTGTCCGGCTTTTTTTTCTCCGGAGGCAGGAGCCTTGGAAAGACGGTGGTATATAAGGGGAAAAAACTGCTGCTTCCTTATCTGGCCACTTCCCTTGCAGTGATCGTTTTGTCCGTACCCGTAAGTATCCTCCGGGGGATCGACTGGCGCCCGGAACTGAAAAACTGGTTTTTGGCAGCCTGCTACGGCGCAGGATTTCAATCGGATCAGCCCGGGGCCGGACCGGCCATAGGGGCCATATGGTTTTTGCTGGCTTTGTTTTGGGCACAGATCATCTTTGCAGTATTGATGCGGCTAAAGTCGCCGGCCCGGGTCACTTTGGTGATCCTCATCGGGGCGGCAAGTATGGTAAGCGCTGGATACATCTGGCTTCCGCTGAGCATCCAGGCCGGTGGCTGTGGCCTTTTGTTCATGGAAACGGGCTATCTTGCAGGATCCCTTTGGAGGAAGAAAAAAGAATGGTTTGAAGGCCGTAAAGGGCTTTTGCTGCCGGCCTTTTTGGCAGCGGCTGTTCTGTTTCGCTATCATATGAACCATTACGACACCATTATGATCTCCCATGCACAGATTGCAAAACCTCTGGGAGTGGTGGGGATCGCAAGCGGCGTTTTTCTTGTGTTCTTTCTGTCCCGGCAGCTGGATCGTTATACGAAAGGTGTGGCGTCCTTTCTGGGATTCGTGGGTGAGAATTCCCTGCTGTTTTTATGCATGCACCTGATCGAGACAAACCTGATCCCCTGGATGGAGATCTACTTAAAGCTGGCGGAACGATACGGTCTTAGCAATACCGGATTTATCGCTTTTCTCGTTTGCGGGAAACTGCTTTTTATCCTTACGGCCATGGTTTTGGCAAAAGGAGCAGGGAGACTTTTTAGGGGAGAGAACAGAGAGCAAGAGAACAGGAATCAAAAGCCGGAAGAGAATTCGCAGGATGAGAAGGAAGCGATCGCAGCTGGCGGAGGGGATGAAGAGAAAGTTACCTCCGTGCTGCGTTTTCTCCGGGGGGCAGCAGTGCTGTTACTGCTGATCTCCAATGCACCGTCACTTCCTGTGCATAGCAGATATCTGCCCGCCTTTCTGACGGCAGTGATCTTTGCTTTGCTGGCAGCGGAGTTTTGGATGTGGAAAAAAGACGGCCCAGCCCTGCAGGCACTTTGCCGGGTGCTGAAAGCAGAAGAAGGCATGAGCCTTTTGGCGTGGAGCGGGAGGTTTTTCTGGATCCTGCTGATCATTCATCTTCTGGATCTTTTCTTCTTTGACTGGATGAACATTTATGCCTTCATTCCCGCTTACTGGCAGGAGGAGCTTTTTGTCAGACTTGCCTATAAGCTGTTTTGCGGATTTTGCATTTTTTCCGTTTATGATATAATGCGTACTGAATACATTGAAAGACTGATGAGAAAAAAGGAGAAATAACATGGAAACGATCATTTCGATTTTGGAAAACATTCTTCCCGGAGAGGATGTGGCAGGCTGTGAGACTCTGGTAGATGACAATATCCTGGACTCATTTGCCATCATCACACTGGTGGGAGATCTGGAAGATGAATACGGTATCATCATTTCCCCGTCGGAACTGGTGCCGGAGAATTTCAATTCCGCAAAAGCGCTGTATGAGATGGTGGAGAGGCTCAGAGGCGAGTAATGAAAGACATCCCGGGAAAGGTTCAAAGGGGCATAGAGAAGGTGCTCACATTCATCTTCGGTGTGCAGGTACTGCTTCTTATGGCATCCGTGATCAGAAATCTGGTCGCTTCTGCCAGCTGGCAGTCCTATGATCCGAAACAACAGGCACTGGCAGTTTGTTTGCTGGTGCCGGTTTTGTTTGTCTGCGCCCGAATCATTTTAAGGGAAGAAAAGTCCGGCAAAGGAAAAAAAGCCCGGGGACAAAAAGCCCTGATCCTTGCAGGGGCGGCTTTTTTGATCCTGCTGCAGGTGATCATGCTTGTTACCTTGGCAAGCGAGACCGGCTGGGACTCCGGCGCCCTTGTAAATGCGGCCCTTGGCACAGAGCCTGAGCGGAGCGATCTGTACCTGTCCCGTTACCCCAATAACCTGCTTTTGGTATTCTTCTACAAGGGCATCTTTCGCCTCTTTCACATCACAGGAGGAAGGGAAGCCTTTCTTGCGGCAGCGGCGCCGAACCTGCTTTTTATTGACGCAGCAGCAGTCCTGCTTTATATGGCGGTAAAAAAGCTTTGGGATCCCGGAAGAGCCCGCCTGGCCTGCGGAATCTTCCTTCTGCTTTTGGGGCTTTCTCCCTGGATCGCCATTCCCTACAGTGACTTACCCTCCATGTTTCTGGTAAGCCTGTCCTTTTATGGTTTTGTCACTTATCGGCAAAAAGAGAAAAGGAGCCTTGGGGAAGGGATCCTTTATACGGCCTGTCAGGTCCTCATTGCAGCGGTTGGGTATGCCATAAAACCCACGGTTTTGATCCTGTATGTAGCCTTTGTGATCTGGCGGATTTTGCCGGAGGATGGGAAGCAGAATGAAGCTGATTTCGCGAAAAAGTCCGAAGAGAAAACGCATGAAAGGGACCAAAAAGAAGTCGGTGAGAAACATGAAGAAAACAGGGGACGGATAAGGCATGGCCTGCTCCTTGCATGCTTCGGCGGCCTGCTGCTTTTGCTGCTGTCCTTCGGGTGGAAAAGCGCTGTGGCAAAGCAAAACACATTTCATATTGACGAAAGCCGCCGTTACACCCTGACCCATTATCTGATGCTCAGCGTAAATGACAACATGGGTGTCTATTCCATGGAGGATGAAGAAATCTCCGATTCCGCAGCCGGTGTGAAAGAGCGGCAGGCACTGAATCTGCAGGTGGCAGGAGAGCGCCTTGCAAAAAAGGGGTTTTTCGGATATCTGAAGCAGCAGTGGAACAGATTCTGCCAGATCCATTCGGAGGGAAACTTCTGTTTTACGGGAGAAGGCGGTATCAATTTTATGAATTTCGATCTGTCAAAGTACAGCCGGATCCGGCGGTATTTCTATCTGACAGGAGACAGATATACCATCTATAAACACTTGATGCAGGGAATCTGGTTTTTTGTCCTTGCATCCATATGCCTTCTGTTGCCGGCTTTTTTCACAGGCAGAAAAAAGGGACCGGAGCTGCAGGGAAAGGAGCAGGACGGATATAGCTTCTGCATGCTTCCCATACTGGGGATCATCCTCTTTAACCTGTTGTTTGAATCCAGGTCCCGGTATCTGATGACCTACCTGCCCTTTTACTGCATGGCGGCAGCGGCGGGACTGCAGAGATGCCGGATGCGCATGGCAAGCGGCAGGGGCCAAAGCATAGAAGAATGATTCGAATCAAAAAACAAGAGCACAGGTATAAATCAGCAACGCAGAGGAAAGAACGAAACCGGTGGAAAGTAAGTGAAACAGTAGCTGAACGTACACAGCAAAAACGGAGCGGCGGAACCAGGCAGTGGAGAGTAATAGCAGAGTGAGCAATGAAACAATGAGAAAACGAGGCAAAAGGTCTCGGTACCTTCTGTGTTATACAGGCTGCTTTCTTGTGATGACAGTCATTCTTTTTTATCCCTATTTTTCCACGAATACCACCTTCATCTGGAAAGTGGACGGGAAGTTTCAGCACTATAACAGCCTGCTTTATTTTTCCCGTTATCTGCGCGGTATCGGAAAGAATCTTTTGCAGCAGCACAAACTGATCATTCCCCAGTGGGACTTTGCCTTGGGAGAGGGAGGGGATATTTTTCAGACCCTTTCCTACTATGTGATCTGCGATCCCTTTGCCTTAGGCAGCGTGTTATGCCCGGCATCAAAGCTCTGGCTTTACTATGATCTGATGATCCTGCTTCGGATCTATCTGGCGGGGCTGGCTTTTTCATCCATTTGTTTCTATACGCAAAAAAGTATTCCGACGGCAGGGGTGCTGACAGGCGCTGTCTGTTATGTGTTCTGCCACTGGACACTGTTTTGTCTTTGCAAACATCCCTTTTTTTTAAATCCCCTGTTGTATCTGCCCCTGATCCTGTTGGGGGTGGAAAAGGTAATCCGAAAGGAGCGGTCTGCCCTGCTGGTGGTAATGGTATTTCTTGCGGGGATCAGTAATTTTTACTACTTCTACGACTATGCCCTTCTGACGGCAGCTTATGTGATCCTTCGCCTTTGGTATCCGGCAAAAAAGGACAAAAACGAGGTGCTCCCGATCCTGGGAAAACTTTTTACCGCAGCGCTTCTGGGGGCTTGTATGGCAGCAGTGATCCTGTTGCCTGAGATCAGTGCCTTTCTCTCAGACGGGCGGATGGGCTCCGGCACCGCATGGCATCTGTTTTATCCCCTTTCCTATTATGCGGCTTTGCCGGGGGCACTTTTTACGGGAGAAGCAGGATACTATCTATATCTGGGCTATTCGGCGCCGGTGGTCTTAGGGGCTTTTTTGCTGCTGCGGAGCAAAAAAGAACACAGCGTATTGAAGGGCTGCCTTTTGCTGACTGCGCTGTTTTGCCTGATTCCGGCGGCGGGGCAGGTGTTAAACGGTATGTCCTACATGTGCAACAGATGGTGTTTTGCCGCTGCCCTGGCGGCCTGCTTTGCCTTCTCCGCTGTCTGGGAAAAACTGATGGCACCGGAAAAA
>JAIKWF010000044.1 GCA_024685005.1 Lachnospiraceae bacterium | reverse complement strand
CATAATGATATTATACAGATCGTCCTGATAGCAGGTGATCCCCCGCTCCTTTGCAAATTCCTTCAGATAGTCACTGATGGCCTTCTCATGATAGGATCCGTGGGGAATATTGCAGATCTGTTCAAAATAGTAAAACACTTTTTCAGGCTGTAAGCCGTCCAAAACTTCCATTTTTTCATTATCTCCTTTTTCTGTTTCCTCTTGTGACATTTTACTCACGCAACCCATTTTAATATAATTCTGCGGATCTGTAAAACAATTCTGTAAAAAATCCGAAAATACGTTCTTCAAAGTCCGCTTTAACGGACTGGTAATCCTGTAGGATGGGTTTAACAACAAAACAGCACAAACACTACAAGGAGGAGACGATTATGAAAGGATATTATGTAGCAAACGGATTTATGGGTTATGTGGAAGGCAGTTTTCGCCTGTTCGCCAGTGAAGCTGACTACTATGAGTACATGGAGGACTGAGACTTCCGGATCATTCACATACAATTAAACTATTTCATTTATTGTAATACGTATTAATACGTGCTATGCTTATGATATGAAGAATACAGCTCATGAAAGTATCAGAATTAATCAAGAAGATTAAACGGATCGGGTGTTATATCACAGATCACGGAAAAGAACATGATGAATGGTACAGCCCTGTGACAAACCGATATTTTCGAGTTCCCAGACACGGCAGCAAGGAAATCGCAACCGGTACTGCCAACAGTATCATGAAAGATGCCGGTCTGAAATGAAAAGATGTATCAAAAAGGAGCATGCTATGGCAAAATACGTATATCCCGCGATTTTTACAAAAGAAAAAAACGGAAAATACTCTATCGTATTCCCTGATCTGGAAGGCTGTTATACCAGCGGAGACAATCTGGCAGATGGAATCTATATGGCGGAAGATGTTTTGGCGTTCACTTTATATAGTCTGGAAAAGCGACATCAGCCTATTCCATCTCCCTCCCATATTTCAAAGGTCGAAAACGGTTCCTTTATCAATCAGATTGCCTGCGATACCATTGATTATCAAAAAAGAAACAATAATAAATCTGTTAAAAAAACCCTCTCCATTCCTGAATGGTTGAATGAAATTGCCATGGATGCCAATCTTAACTTCTCGCAAATCCTGCAAGATGCCTTGAAAGCAAAGCTGGGTTTACATTAACCTCCCAGCTCTGCCAGATCCGGGTGTTCGCCGGACCAGCCCGCCTCCGTGACACAGGACAGATAGGAGATCTCATCCTCACTTAAGGAAAAATCAAACACCTCCAGGTTTTGGCGCATTCTGCCTTCTTCCGATGCCTTTGGAATCACCGGGACTCCACGCTGGAGAAGGAATCGAAGGAGGATCTGCGCATTGGTTTTTCCATATGCTTCGGCAAGGGCTGTCACCCTTTCGTCATTCAATACCCTGCCGCGTCCCAAAGGACTCCATGCCTGGGGAAGGATCTTTTCCTTCTGCAGATAAGCAAGGGTATATTCCTGCATATAACCCACATGGAGCTCCAGCTGGTCAATCATAGGGCGGATCTTAGCCATTTCCAGCACAGGCCTGATATGATGGGGCAGGAAATTGGACAGGCCGATGGCCCTCACCTTCCCTTCTTCATACAGCTTTTCCATTTCAGCCCACGCCAGCTGCAATTTTTCCTTCCATTTTTCATCTTTCTGGCTGACCTTCGGCCAATGAATGAGAAACAGATCCAGATAGTCGGTCTGCAGCTGATAGGCGGATTTTTCAAACGATTCTCTCAGTTTTTCCGGTGCCAGATTAGTAGGCCACACTTTACTGCATATAAAGAGATCCTCTCTGGCAATGTCGTATTCCTTTATAGCCTGTCCGATCTGATCTTCATTATCGTAAAAAGCTGCCGTATCGAGATAACGATAGCCCGCATCCAAAGCTGTTTTGATCACGTCTGCGCCTTTTTCTGTGGATTTATAAGAGCCGAAGCCCACAGGCAGGATCTTTACACCGTTTGTTAATTGAAATTCCATATGCTTCTCCTTTCATTGTCGACTGTTTTCGTTTTTTGTTCCCGATTCTTTTGCAACTATTTTTAGTTGCACTTGTCTATCACGTTTGCTATACTACACATAAGGAGAGTATCAATGAGTAAAAAAGAAAAACTGATCCTCAAATTGAAATCCAATCCACGGGATTTCACATTTGAAGAGGCCGAATCTCTGCTTTCCTACTTCTCCTATCATAAAATAAACAAAGGAAAAACCAGTGGTTCGCGCGTCATGTTTACAAGTAATGAACATGAATCAAAAATATTGCTCCACAAGCCACACCCCAGAAAAGAACTGCTCGAATATCAGGTCAAACAACTGATTGAAGAGCTGGAACAGGAGGGATTACTATGAACAACATTATGGAATATAAGGGCTATGCGGGAAGTGTTGAGTTTTCCGAGCCGGACGGTGTTTTCTATGGAAAAGTTCAGGGAATCCGATCTCTGATCTCTTACGAGGGAACCAATGCAAAAGAACTGGTCTCTGATTTCCATAAAGCAGTTGATGATTATCTGGCTCTTTGCGAATCGGAGGGCACTTCTCCGGAGATTGCCTACAAAGGAAGTCTGAATGTTCGCTTTAAAAACACAGACCTTCATAGACGTGCTGCTATCTATGCCATCAATCATCAGCAAAGTCTCAACAGCTTAATAGAAGAAGCTGTTGAAGAAAAACTGTCTTTGCATGCATAAAATAAATATCCACCTGTAACAAAGAGCACCAGGATGATGTATCCATGGTGCTCTTTATTGTTTTCTTTTAATCTGGTTTGAAGGCTCTTACTTCACTTTGATCTTTACGGTTGTGCTGGCGGCCTTCATGCCGGCGTCTGCCGCAACCGTAACCTTGATCTTGTAGGTTCCCTTCGGTGCCTTTTTCTTAATGGTCACTACGCCCTTTTTCACCTTGATGTACTTGCGAAGCTTCTTCGCAGTAGGTGCTGTGGAGTATGTGATCTTTCCTTTACTGTTGGTGGTAATTTTCAGCTTGATCTTCTGGGCTTTCTTGGAATTCTTGGCTGCTGTTTTTTTAGCAGGCTTTACGGTAAGTGTAGTCTTGGCAATCTGCGTTCCGTCCTTGCCGTCCTTGTTATCTTTCCCATCCTTACCATCTTTGCCGTCCTGACCATCCTTACCGTCAGAGGGCTTCTGATCCAGAGAGCTTCCGTCGCCCTGACCCTTGGGGATCACCTGCGTATCCTTATGTGCACACGCGGTGCAGACTCTTTCCCGGCTGCCTTCCTTATCATTTGTGGCGTAGGTAATTACTTTCCAATTGCCATAGGTGTGAGGCGTATAGCCATCCATTTTTGTCTCATCCGTATTCGGATTCAAAGGGCAGGTGGAATTGAGGCAGGCATGGTAATGTCCGTTTTTACCTTCAGTCCACTTTGTGCTCCACCTGTGCTCATGTTTGGGCGGGAACATGAAATCCAGAAAGTCGGAATAAGGTCCCTCTGCTACAGCTATGGCAGCAGCACTAGGCTCAAGTTCATAGTCGTCACACAACTGCTCACCTCTAGTGCCCAGTACCTGAATCGCCGTGCCTTTCATTGAGCCGAAGTCAATCACTAAAACCAGTATATCCGGCGCTCCGTCCAGATTCGGACCCGGAAGATCATAGCACTTGACCTGATCCGAATTCATAAACTCCTCACCACCCTCTATGGGAAGATTCTTAATCTGACCAACCTTCTCCATGGCACGAAGAGTGTTCATAATGACATCGCCCTGTTCATCCGTATATACGATACCTGCGATCGGCGCCTTTTCAGGGTTTGTCTCTTCCATGTCCTTACTCAAGTCTACGATCACCGTTCCTCTGTTCTCGGTTTCGGGATCTGCCAGTACTGTGGTCACGTTTAAGCTAAATGCGGTAACTAAACTCATTACCCCTGCTAACGCTGCGCCCAGAACTTTTTTCATTTTTGCCTGCTTCATTCAATTACCCCCTTTAATGGTCGGAATTATTTTAAAAACTCTTTTATTTTAGCATATACGCCTTCGCCGTCAAGGCCGAACTTCTTGATCAGCTCTGCAGCAGGGCCGGACTCACCGAAACGATCCTCTACGCCGATACGAAGAACAGGTGTGGGTGCGCTTTCGGAAAGAGTCTCGCAAACTGCGCCGCCAAGTCCGCCGATCACGGAATGCTCTTCCACGGTTACCACCTTGCCGGTCTTCTTTGCGGAAGCGATCACCAGCTCTTTATCCAAAGGCTTGATGGTGTGAATGTTGATCACCTCTGCGCTGATGCCGTCAGCTGCCAGCTTTTCTGCTGCCTGCAGTGCGGAATCCACACAGATACCGGAAGCGATGAGGGTTACATCTGTACCTTCTTTTAAGGTCACGCCCTTACCGATCTCAAATTTGTAATCCGGACGATCGTTGATCACCGGTACTGCCGCGCGTCCGAATCGAAGGTAAACAGGACCTTCATACTCGATGGCTGCACGAACTGCAGCTTTTGCTTCTACATCATCGGAAGGAACGATAACGGTCATTCCGGGAATGGTACGCATAAGCGCCACATCCTCATTACACTGGTGGCTGGCACCGTCTTCACCTACGGAGATACCTGCATGAGTTGCACCGATCTTTACGTTCAGGTGGGGATATCCGATGGAGTTTCTCACCTGCTCAAAGTTCCTGCCTGCCGCAAACATGGCGAAGGAGGAGATGAACGGGATCTTGCCGCAGGTGGAAAGACCTGCCGCGATACCTGTCATATTACACTCAGCGATTCCGCAGTCAATATGTCTGTCGGGGAATGCTTTCTGAAAAATACCTGTCTTGGTAGCGCCTGCAAGGTCCGCATCCAGAACCACCAGGTTCGGAAAATCTTTTCCGCACTCGGCAAGCGCGTTTCCGTAGCTTTCACGGGTTGCTATCTTTTTAACATCTGCCATAATTGCTTTCTCCCTTGATCTGTAAGTAGCCGGAAATCCGGCTGTTTTCACAATGTTGTCTGTAACGCTTATGCAAGCTCTTTTCCGATCTTGTCAAGATCAGCCATGGCAATGGCATATTCCTCATCATTGGGTGCCTTTCCATGCCAGCCTGCCTGATTTTCCATAAAGGAAACGCCTTTGCCTTTTACGGTCTTCATAATGATGGCCGTGGGTTTTCCTTTGGTCTGGCGTGCTTTCTGCATTGCGTCACGGATCTGGTCAAAATCATGTCCGTCAATCTCATGCACCTCGAAATTGAAGGCTTTGAATTTGTCAGCGATGGGATAAACGGAGCAGACATCCTCAACCTTACCGTCGATCTGCAGACCGTTGTTGTCTACGATCACTACCAGGTTGTCGATACCCTTTGCTCCTGCGAACATGGATGCCTCCCACACCTGACCTTCCTGGATCTCACCGTCACCGAGAAGGGTGTATACACGGTAAGAAGCATTGTCAAGCTTACCGGCAAGAGCCATTCCCACTGCAGCGGAAATGCCCTGTCCGAGGGAACCGGAGCTCATGTCAACACCGGGTGTTTCCTGCATACAGGGATGTCCCTGCAGATAGGAGCCGAGGTGACGAAGAGTCTTTAAATCTTCCACCGGGAAAAATCCTCTGTTAGCCAGTGCGGAATAAAGGCCCGGTGCGGTGTGTCCCTTGGAAAGAACGAAGCGGTCACGGTCTGCCTTCTTCGGATCCTTCGGGTCAATGTTCATCTCTTCGAAATACAGATAGGTAAACATGTCTGCTGCGGATAAAGATCCGCCGGGATGTCCTGCTTTTGCGCTGTGAACCCCTTCGATGATACCCTTGCGAACTTCATTTGCTTTGATCTTCAGTTCTGTATTGGTCATACAAACCTCCTATTATCTCAATTGACCGGAGCTATCCGGTCTTCACAAAACGAACCGGAGAGCCATCAGCTCTCCGATCCGAAAATATCTGTTTTTTGTATCTTATGCGAAGGGATTCTCGCCGGGATAACGATCGCCCTTAGCTCTGTTGTAACCGATCTCGCAGGTCTCAACACCGATGTACTTGAATACTTCATACAGTGCCTTTCCGAAGTGACCGAATGCAACTGCTCCATGATGAGGGAAGTTCTTCTCGATCAGCCAGTGACGATAGAAGCGACCCATCTCAGGAATAGCGAATACACCGATACCACCGAAGGACTTGGTTGCTACAGGCAGAACCTCACCTTCTGCTACGTATGCACGCAGTACATTGTCAGCAGTGGACTGCAGACGATAGAAGGTAATGTCGCCGGGTGCGATATCGCCTTCAAGAGTACCCTGGGTAACTTCCTCAGGAAGCGCTCTAGCCATGATCAGCTGATATTCCATGCTGCAGCTTGCCAGCTTCTTGGAGCAGGTATTTCCGCAGTGGAAGCCCATGAATGTATCGGTGAAGTTGTAGTTGAACTTGCCCTCGATGGACTCTTTGTACATATCTCTCGGTACGGAGTTGTTGATATCAAGCAGGGTTACGATGTCATCGCTGACAACGGTTCCGATGAACTCGGAAAGACATCCGTAGATATCAACCTCGCAGGATACGGGGATTCCCATACCGGTCAGACGGCTGTTTACATAGCAGGGAACGAAACCGAACTGGGTCTGGAATGCAGGCCAGCACTTTCCTGCGATAGCAACATATTTACGATAGCCTCTGTGCTCCTCGATCCAGTCAAGAAGGGTCAGCTCATACTGTGCAAGCTTGGGAAGGATGCCGGGCTTCTTGTTGCCTGCGCCAAGCTCTTCTTCCATCTCTTTTACCTTTGCAGGGATTCTCTCATCGCCTTCATGCTTGTTGAATGCTTCGAAAAGATCCAGCTCGGAGTTCTCTTCAATCTCGATGCCCAGGTTGTAAAGCTGTTTGATAGGTGCATTACAAGCAAGGAAGTTCATGGGTCTGGGACCGAAGGAGATGATCTTCAAATCTGCCAGAGCAACTGCAGCCTTAGCGATGGGGATGAACTCGTTGATCATGTCTGCGCACTGCTCAGGTCCGCCTACAGGATACTCAGGGATCCATGCCTTGGTGTTGCGAAGTGCCAGATTGTAGCTTGCATTCAGCATACCGCAGTAAGCATCGCCACGGCCCTGGATCAGGTTGTTCTGGGTCTCTTCTTCAGCTGCGCAGAACATCTTGGGTCCGTCAAAATGCTTAGCAAGAAGGGTTTCGGAAATCTCGGGACCGAAGTTTCCGAGGTATACGCAAAGTGCGTTACATCCTGCTTTCTTGATATCCTCAAGTGCCTGTACCATGTGGATCTCACTCTCCACGATACAGATCGGACACTCATAAAGTGTATCACTGCCGTATTTCTTGGTATAAGCCTCTACCAGTGCTTTCCTGCGGTTTACGGAAAGGCTCTCCGGGAAGCAGTCACGGGATACGGCTACCAGTCCGATCTTAATTTGGGGTACGTTTTTCATAGTCATGTTCCTCCTTGTTGTATGATTTAATTATTATTGCGTGGCTTTTATGCTCATACGCTTTAGGTTCTTCGATACTCAATCAGAATCCCCTGCAAGCAGAGATTCTTCCTTCTTATCGAGAACACTTTATTCCAGTATATTCAAGTTCTTACCCTTCAGACCAACGAATGCCTTGGGATCCTGGCCTCCTTCGGGATGTGCGATCAGCCACTTATTGGTTGCGGTGATCAGCTTGTCCTCTCCGTTTGCATGCTCCTTGGAAAGAGGATAGTTGGTTCCCTTAGGCAGAACCACGCCTACCTTGAAGCCCTTGTTATCCGGTCCGCAGGGTGCATAATGAAGTGCGGTTCCGTAGATCTCTACAGCGGTTCCTGCCGGTACCAGGAATGCTTCCATCTTAGCGGTATCGTAGGTGAAATCATCCTCGATATCCTGCTGCATTCCCAGGATCAGAACAGCATCTGTAGCTGCCACGTTGATCTCGGAGTTTCTGTGATACTCCACTGCGTTCAAAAGAACGTTGTGACCGTTGCAGTAACCGATCTGTACCGGAAGCTCGCCCCAGCACTTTGTCTGGATCTCTTTTGCAACCGGAAGGGACTCGAGTACGTCTACGGAAGGCTGATACTCAACACCCTCCGGAAGCGGCGTCTGATCATTGAGCGCCTGGCACAGGGAGCTGAAATCAATTCCCTCTACCACCTTGCCGTACTTTTTGAATTTCTCATCTGTTACCTGGTAAATCTGCATGTTGTAACCCTCCTACTTGTGATATACTTCTGTATTTTGACATTTCCGTATCTGCCGGTGCTTTAGCGGAAATGAATACGCACTACTATCAGACGATCTTTGCGTATACCGGTTTCAGTGCCGGATAGATTGCTTTGAACTGCTGGTATTTTGCTTCGTATTTTGCAACCAGATCAGCTTCCGGATGAACGGTATCCGTAACCTTTACGATAGCTGCTGCCGCTGCCTCTACGGAATCATATTCTCCGTTTGCCACTGCCGCCAGCATTGCACCGCCAAGTGCGGGACCTTCTTCGGATTCGATCACTTCCACATCCAGGTTCATGATGTTGGCGATCATCTTTTTCCAGAGAGGACTCTTGGCACCGCCGCCGCAGATTTTGGTCTTCTTAATGTCAATGCCGAGGCTTCTTGCTACTTCCAAAGAATCTCTGAGGGCAAATGCTACGCCTTCCAAAACCGCCTGGGTCATATCCTCACGGGAGGTATCCATGGTCATACCAATGAAGGTTCCTCTTGCATTGGGATCGTTGTGAGGAGATCTCTCACCCATGAGATAAGGCAGGAAAAATACATGATTCTCACCCAGCTTATCGATGCCCTTCTGCTCTCCCGCATAATCGGTAGTGCGGATGATCTCATCCATCCACCACTTGTTGCAGCTTGCTGCGGAAAGCATGCAGCCCATGAGATGATAGGTTCCGTCTGCATGATCAAAGGAATGAAGCGCATTATTCTCATCCACACCGAATTTTTTGGAAGAGATGAACACTGTTCCGCTGGTTCCCAGGGAAATGTTGCAGGCGCCGTCTCCAACGGTTCCGGTTCCCACTGCAGCTGCGGCATTATCGCCTGCTCCGGCTACTACCTTGCAGCTTTCGGGAAGTCCCAGACTCTTTGCCACCTCAGGAAGCAGGGTTCCTACGGTTTCATAGGATTCAAAGATCTTTGCCAGCTGCTCTTCTTTGACATCGCAGATCTCACACATTTCTTTGGACCAGCTGCGGTTCTTTACGTCGAAGAGGAGCATTCCCGAAGCATCGGATACATCCGTGCAGTGTACGCCGGAAAGCTTGTATGCGATAAAGTCCTTGGGAAGCATGATCTTTTTGATCTTTGCAAAATTGTCCGGCTCGTTCTTTTTTACCCAGAGGATCTTGGGTGCCGTAAAGCCGGTAAAGGAAATATTGGCCGTGTACCGGGAAAGCTTGTCCTTTCCGATCACGTTATTTAAGTAGTCGCATTCTTCGGTGGTTCTGCCGTCGTTCCAAAGGATGGCCGGGCGGATCACCTGATCGTTTTCATCCAGGATCACAAGTCCGTGCATCTGGCCGCCAAAGCTGATGCCGGCTACCTGGGATGCATCCGAGCCTGCTACAAGCTCTTTGATACCTTCCTGTACCGCTGCCCACCAGTCTTCGGGTTTTTGTTCCGACCAGCCGGGCTTAGGGAAGGAAAGAGGATACTCTTTTGACACGATATTGACGATCTTACCGCTGCCTTCCATCAGCAAAAGTTTTACTGCGGAAGTACCCAAATCCACACCGATATACAACATATTTTTTCCTCCTGTGATATGGCCACAATATGTGGCATTTTTATGCTCTCACGCATTGTTCAAAAGTGCCCTGTGCGCGTGCACAATCTAAGGATATCATTCTTTGAACGCTTTTTCAACAGACAAATGATCTTTCTTTTCAGGGAATTATTTTCAGTGATTTCCCTGTCCGTAATATGCGTTCGGTCCGTGCTTACGCATGAAGTGTTTCTCCACCATGTACTGCGGGGTGCGGTTGTCATCCTTTTGGTTGATCAACTCCGTCATGAAAGCCATCTTAGCCACTTCTTCCAGAACAACTGCGTTGTATACGGCCTGGGCTGCATCTTTACCCCAGGTGAAAGGGCCGTGGTTTTTGCAAAGAACACCGGGAACGTGAATGGGGTTCTTGCCTGCGAAGGCTTCTACAATGGATTTGCCCGTGTTTTTCTCATAAGCTTCTTCCACTTCCTCTGCGGTCAGATTCCGTACGCAGGGAATCTCTCCGTAAAAATAATCCGCATGGGTGGTTCCGTAGCAGGGAATGCTGCGGCCTGCCTGTGCCCAGGATGTTGCATGGGGAGAATGGGTATGTACGATGCCGCCTACATTCTCAAAGGCATTGTACAGTGCCACGTGTGTGGGAGTGTCGGAGGACGGGTTGTAATCACCCTCGACCTTGTTTCCGTCAAGGTCTACTACCACCATGTCCGAGGGCTTTAAGGTGTCATACTCCACACCGCTGGGCTTGATAACAAACAGCCCTTTCTCGCGGTCGATCCCGCTGACATTGCCCCAGGTATAGGTCACAAGACCTCTTTGCGGAAGCTCCATGTTTGCTTCATACACTTTCTGCTTTAATTCTTCTAACATTTTTCTGTCCTTTCCCAATCCCAAACTATAGTTTTCAGTCAGCCGGGGTCCCGTTTTCAGACCCCACTTTCTGATTATATCACGTTTTCACGCAAAATTATCTAACAAATCCTTCTCCGGCTGCTTTTTGTGCAGGCAATGTCTTTTTGTAGTATTCCGCATAGGTATCAAATCCGGCTACATCGGCAGGATCCGGGTTCATGGTCTCGCCCTTGGCATCCTTGAAGATCTCGTCTGCAAGGTAAGCTTCCAGCTCTTTTCCGTTACCGGTCTGCATATAATCTGCCAGGATCGCCATACCCCAGGGGCCGCCTTCTCCTGCGGTTTCCATTACTGCTACAGGTGCGTTCATAGCCGCTGCCAGCATTCTCTGTCCCACGCCTTTGGTCTTGAAGAATCCGCCGTGTCCGTAAAGTTTGTCTACGGTAACTTTTTCTTCCTTCAGCAGGATATCGCATCCGATCTTCAGTGTTGCCAGAGAAGCATACAGATGGGATCTCATAAAGTTAGCAAGCGTGAACTTTGCATCGGGCAGGCGAAGGAACATGGGACGTCCCTGGCTAAGGCCTGTGATGGCCTCTCCTGCGTGATAGTTGTAAGCCAGAAGGCCGCCGCAGTCAGCGTCTCCTTCCAGTGCCTCTTTATAAAGAAGTCCGTACAGATCTCCCGTATCAATGTCGGAGCCCAGTTTCTTTGCAAACTCACCAAACAGTCCAACCCAGCCGTTCAAGTCCGTGGTACCGTTGTTGCAGTGTGCCATGGCTACGGGATCTCCGGAAGGAGTGGTTACCATATCCAGCTCTTCATGGACTTTTTCCAGGGATTTTTCCAGAACCACCATAGCAAAGAAGGAAGTTCCCGCAGATACGTTTCCGGTACGCTGCTTTACGGAATTGGTTGCAACCATTCCGGTTCCCGCATCACCTTCCGGCGGGCAAAGGGGAATACCGGCTTCCAGATTACCGCTCTTATCAAGGAATGCGGCACCTTCTGCTGTCAGAGAACCTGCATTTTCTCCTGCGCAAAGCACCTTGGGCAGAATCTCTTCCAGCTTCCAGGAAAATGCTTTTACTTTTTCAAGGCCGTTAAAGGTCCCGATCATATCCTGTCTGTAGTCTTTGATGTTTTCATCAATGGGGAACATACCGGAAGCATCACCGATACCAAGCACTTTTTCTCCGGTAAGCTTCCAGTGAATATAGCCTGCAAGCGTGGTGATAAATGCGATGTCCTTTACGTGATCTTCTCCGTTTAAGATCGCCTGATACAGATGTGCGATACTCCATCTCTGGGGAATGTTGAAAGAAAGCTTCTCGGTCAGCTCAGATGCTGCCTGACCGGTGATGGTATTGCGCCAGGTACGAAAGCCTGCCAAAAGATTACCGTCTTTGTCAAAGGGCAGATAGCCGTGCATCATGGCAGAAATTCCGATGGCGGAAAGTTTTTTGATGGTGGTATCGTATTTTTCCTTCACATCACGCAGCAGATCTGCATAGCAGCTCTGCAGTCCTGTATGAATATCCTCCATGGTATAAGTCCAAACGCCGTTTTCATAGCGGTTTTCCCAGTCATGGGCGCCGGTGGCGATGGGCATGCGGTCCTTTCCGATCAGTACCGCCTTGATCCTGGTGGAACCAAACTCCAGTCCCAGTGTTGCTTCTCCGTTTTCTATAAGCTGTTTTACATCTGCCATGAAAGATTCCTCCTACTGTTTTTTCTAGCTTTTGTTCTTTGCGCGCTATGCGCGATAATACTATTATGTTCTGTTTTCCCTTCGAAAGGAATACAATTATTTTCGATTTTCTTACAATTTTTTCCGCAATTTTCATTTTTTCTTCTTTTGCGCAGTCAAATCCCGGGGAAAAATAAAAAATGCCCTTTCCGCAGATAGTGAAAAGGGCATCACGTTTTTATTTGCTGCTGTATCAGGAGCCGATCCTGTTGGAAAGATCCATTCTCCACTTGATACAGCGCTCCAGATACTCTTCGTAAGCAGGGTTTTTGCACATCCCCTTGCCGCGGATATCGGAAATCTTGGCCACATCCATACCGTTGCAGGCGGTGGTCTTCATTACGATGTTCAAAGGCTCCACCTCTGTATCGTTGGCAATATAGGTTCCGATACCGAAGGCAACCCTGGCCCGGCCGTTAAAGTGGGCATAGATGGCGGAAGCACGCTCAAAGTCCAGACTGTCGGAAAACAGCAGGGTCTTTTGTTTCGGATCCAGTCCCAGTTCCTCGTAATGGTCGATCATCTTTTCGCCCCATGCGATGGGATCCCCGGAATCGTGGCGAACGCCGGAAAACAGGGTTGCGTAGGTCAGCTGGAAGTCACGCAGGAAGCAGTCCGTGGTAATGGCATCCGTAAGTGCGGTTCCGTTCAAGACACCGTATTCTTTCACCCATGCATCCAGTGCATACCAGTTGGAATAGGCCGGATTGTGTTTATGATTGCCCTGACCCACGCACATGATCCACTCATGAGCCATGGTACCTACAGGGGTAACACCAAACTCTTTTGCCAGATATACGTTGGAGGTTCCCACAAATACGGAAGATCCAAGGTCAGATGCCGCTAACTTTTTCACGGCAAGCTCCTGAGCCTGGGCCGACAGACGGCGCCGCAGGCCGAATTCACTGAACGCACCGATATTGTATTTCCCGCTTGCCAGCCAGCCGATCTTTTCATCCAGCTTCTGTTCAAAGCTGGCCATCAGCTTGTCATAATCATGGCGCATTCTGAAATACACCTCGTTGACAATGGCCAGGGTGGGAATCTCATACAAAGAAGTGTTCAGCCAGGTTCCCTTGGTTTCTATGGAAAGACCGCAGTCCGCATCGGATGAAATGGTAAAATCCGCAAAGCGGGGCTTCCACAGTCTGAGGAAGTCAATATAGGATCCCTTGATCCATTTGATCTCATTTAGATAATCCAGCTCCTCCTCTGTAAAACGCAAGTCGCAATAAGCTTTGATCTGCTCACTGATCTCATTTACCATATCTTCGGTAAAATATACATCCGTGTTACGACATTTAAAGGTCCAGGTAGTTTTATAATCCGAAAACTGATGATAAATGGCCTGTCCCATACTGAATTTGTACATGTCTGTTTCCAAAAGACTCTTGATTACGGGCTGTAGTTTCATAATGTGCTGTCCTTTCCGAAAGCACCGCTGCCCTCCTTAGACGGAAAGCAGACGGTGATCACATAACCGCTTTTGTCATGTAGTTTGCGTAAAAAAGTTCCAGTTCCGATTATACCACACTGCTGCCGGCAATACTATCATGCTTTTTCATTGACTTTTTTCCCGCTCTTTTCTAAAATACCCTTATCGGTCTTTTTTCATATTGAAAATGTCGTGCCTTTCAGACCTGGCACATTTCACAGTTGAGGTTTCAGCATGAAGCATAAAAAATATCCGGCTGCGGTGTTATTTTGTTTGCTGCAGCTAATCATCTTTACTACCCCGGTACGGGCGGATCAGGCACTTCCCGAGTCAGCGCAGGCGACGGATCAGTCCCTTCCACGCGCATCGCAGGCGACGGATAACCGGCAGATACTTCTGGATAAGAGCCAGCTGATCACAAAGCCGGATCATCACCATCATCTGGTGGCATCCGGCCCGGCAGGAAAAACCCTGATCTGGAAATCCTCCGATCCGGCGGTGGCAGAAGTAACCGGCGACGGAGAAGTAGCGGCAAAAGCTGCCGGCCATTGTCAGATCATCGCATCGGTTGCAGATGACCCTGCCATATGCGCTGTCTGCAGCATAGCAGTTTCCCCCCGAAGCACAACGGATCTTATGCAGGTGGCGGAAAAAACCGATCAAAAAACCATTTCCATCAAATGGAAAAAGGCTGCGGGGGCAACTTCCTACAGGATCTACCTTCGCAAAAAAGGGGAGGAAGAATTCACCCTTTATAAAACCCAGACCTCTGCTAAAGCAAAACTGAAGGGGCTGAAAAAAGAATCCGGCTATCAGGTCCGCGTCACAGCCTGTATTGATACGCCCTACGGCCTTGCGGAAAGTGACCCGGCGGATGCGTTAAGTGTGTACACCGCACCCGCCAAGCCCGGCAAAACCGCCATTACGGGATATGAGCGAAAAAAGATCACCTTTTTCAGAGGAAGCCTTGTTCGCATCTTTTCCCTTCGCTGGAAAAAAGCCAAAGGGGCCAACTGCTATAAGGTTTATGCAAAGCAGCCCGGGAAGAAAAAGCCCCTCCTTTTGGCCACCACCAAAAAATGCAGTGCTTCCCTTTACGGCGGCACAGGCCACAGTTACAGCGTTTATGTGGTTCCCTGCCGGAAAAAGCACGGGGTGGAAACGGATGGAAAAAAATCAAAACCCTGCAACATCGATCTGCCGGGCAGATAATGACGGCACAATTTTAGTCCATAAGGAGATAAAACATCATGAGAAAAAACCGCGTAGTAGTCACCGGCGGAGCCGGCTTTTTGGGCTCCCATCTTTGCGACCGCCTGATCTCAGACGGCAATGATGTGATCTGTGTAGACAATCTTTTTACGGGAAGCAAAGACAACATCCGGCATCTTCTCGGAAATCCTTACTTTGAATTTATCAGACACGATGTTACCCAGCCCATCTTCCTCGAATGCGACCAGATCTACAATCTGGCCTGCCCGGCAAGTCCGCTGTGGTATCAGAAGGATCCCATTTATACTACCAAAACATCCCTCTACGGAGCATTAAATATGTTAGGCCTTGCTAACCGTACCGGTGCCCGGATCCTCCAGGCTTCCACCTCCGAGGTATACGGCGATCCGGAATGCAACCCCCAGACGGAGGATTACCGGGGTAATGTAAATACCATCGGCCCCCGCTCCTGCTACGACGAAGGAAAGAGAGCCGCAGAAACTCTGTTTTTCGATTACCACAGACAGCATCATGTGGATATCAAGGTCATGCGGATCTTCAATACCTACGGCCCCCGCATGGACATCGGCGACGGCAGAGTGGTATCCAATTTTATCGTACAGGCCTTAAAGGGGGAGGACATCACCATCTACGGCGACGGCTCCCAGACCAGAAGCTTTTGCTATGTGGATGACCTGATCGAAGGTATGACCAGAGTGATGAATTCCAGAGAAGGCTTTACCGGCCCCGTTAACATCGGCAATCCGGGAGAATTCACCATCTACCAGCTGGCGGAAAAAGTCATCGAGATGACAGAAAGTAACTCCAAGGTCATTTACAAAGATCTGCCCGTAGATGATCCTACCCAAAGACGCCCGGATATCACCCTTGCCAAGAAAGAGCTGAACTGGGAGCCTCACGTAAAACTGGAAGAAGGACTGGAAAAAACCATCGCCTACTTTAAACGTATCCTGTAAAAACAGTCGGAAGGAAAACCTATGCCAACCATCAAAGAAATTGCAGAGCTTGCCGGCGTATCCCGGGGTACCGTTGACAGAGTCCTGAACAACCGGGGCAGCGTCAATCCCGAAACCGCCGAGCGGATCATTAAGATCGCCAAGCAGCTGGACTATAAACCAAACCGCGCCGGACTGGTTCTGGCGGCACAGAAAAAAAATATCAAACTGGGTGTGATCCTCTTCGGAGAAGGAAATCCCTTTTTTGAAGATGTAGTGGAAGGGATCCACCGAATGGAAGAAGAGCTTTCCGCCTACAACTGTCAGGTCCTGATCCGTTGGACGGCTGTAGATGCGAATGATCAGATCCGTGCCATAGACGAGCTTGCGGCCCTTGGCATCTCCGGTCTTGCCATCTCACCCACCAACAGCAAGCTTCTTGCTGCCAGGCTCAACACCCTGACAGATGCCGGAATTCCCATTGTAACCCTGAATACGGATCTGCCGGATTGCAACCGCATCGCTTATGTAGGCAGCAATTATTACCAGACCGGGGAAACGGCAGCGGGCCTGATGCGCCTTGCCGCCGGAAAAAAAGATACCCCCATCATGGTAGGCATCGTATCCGGTTCCGATGCAGTCCTCTGTCATACAGAGCGGACTGCCGGCTTTATCAACAAAGCGGGATCTGAACCCAGATTTCAGATCGTGGATTCCATCGTCAATGACGAGGACGATGATTTAAGTTATGAGCGCACTCTGGCTCTGTTAAAGCGTTTTCCCCAGATCAACGCCCTGTTCTTTGCAGCCAGCGGTATCGGCGGCGGATGCCGGGCCATCATAGATGCCGGCCGGGATCAGGATATGACCGTGATCACCTATGACACGGTTCCCGAAACAGAGCGCTATATCCGAAGCGGACTGATCAGCGCCACCATCTGTCAACAGCCCATGCTGCAGGGAAGGATGCCCTTGGAAATCCTCTTTTCCTATCTTGCCGCAGGCCAAAAGCCCAAGCGGGAATACTTTTACACTACCGTTGATATCAGAATTTTAGAAAATCTGGATCAGAAAAATGATCTTTTATAAGGAGTTTTAATCTATATGAGTACTACCGAAAATACCAAGCCCGTTGCAGAAAACAAAATGGGCACCATGCCCGTAAAGCGGCTGATCCTGTCCATGTCCCTGCCCATGATGATCTCCATGCTGGTGCAGGCCCTTTACAATATCGTGGATTCCATCTTTGTGGCCAGGCTGTCGGAGGATGCACTTACCGCCGTAACGCTGGCCTTTCCCATGCAGAATCTGATGATCGCCTTAGGTTCCGGTACCGGCGTAGGTATCAATGCCCTTCTGTCCCGGTCCCTCGGCAAAAAAGATTATGAGGAGGCCAGCAATGCAGCCAACACCGGTATCTTTTTAAATATCATCAACTATGTTGTATTCGCCCTTCTGGGACTTGTGATCGTAAAACCCTTCATCGCATCCCAGACAGACAATGCCACCATCGCCCGGTACGGCGTAACCTATCTTACCTGGATCTGCGTTTTATCCGTGGGCATCTTTTTCCAGATGACCTTCGAGCGCCTTCTGCAGTCCACGGGAATGACCACCCTGAGCATGGTTTCCCAGCTGAGCGGCGCCATCATCAATATGATCTTAGATCCCATGCTGATCTTCGGTATCGGCCCCTTCCCCAAACTGGGGGTTGCCGGTGCGGCCATCGCAACTGTCTTCGGACAGGTCACCGCTGCCTGCCTGGGTCTTTACCTGAATATCTCCAAAAATAAGGAGATCACCCTTTCCCTGAAATCTATCCTGCATCCCAATAAGCAGAGTATGAAGCAGATCTATTTTGTGGGAATTCCCTCCATTGCCATGATGAGTATCGGATCCATCATGACCTATCTGCTCAATAAGATCCTGGGTATGTTTTCATCCACCGCCATTGCGGTATTCGGCGTATACTTCAAGCTCCAAAGCTTTGTATTCATGCCGATCTTCGGTCTGAACAACGGTATGATCCCGGTTCTGTCCTTTAACTACGGCGCACGAAAAAAGGAAAGGATCAAAGAGGCCCTTTCCTTTTCCCTGAAATTTGCTTTTAGTATCATGCTTGCGGGAAGCATTATTTTTGAACTGATCCCGCAGACGCTTTTAAAACTGTTTGATGCTTCCGAGCATATGATAACGATCGGCGTTCCCGCCCTTCGGATCATTGCCATTCATTTTCCTATTGCGGCCATCTGTATCTCTTTCGGATCCATGTTCCAGGCCTTTGCCAAGAGCACCTATTCTCTGGTGATCTCCCTGGCAAGACAGCTGATCGCGCTGATCCCTGCCGCATGGCTGCTGGCGCAGACAGGCAACCTGAATTATGTATGGTTTGCCTTCCTCATCGCCGAGATCATGTCTCTTACCATGACCATGATCTTTTACCGGAAGATCCACAGGGAGATCATTGAAACACTGTAATTTCTTCGGAATGAATTATTTAGCCTTAACCTTCTTCACTGCGGAATACTGGCTGTAATACTTCTTTCCGTCTACTTTGATATAAGCGCGGACTTTGTAGTAATAAGTCTTCTTTGCTTTTACCTTTTTATCCACATAGGAAAGCTTCTTGGAGGATACGGATTTTACCTTCTTGAAGCCTTTCTTTGCTTTTGTGGAACGATATACTTCATAGCCCGATGCCAGATCGTTCTTATTCCACTTTACGGTGATCTTGCCGCCTTTTGCCTTGGGCTTTTTGATCTTCACCGTGGTCTTGGCCATAGCCTGGTCAAATCCCTCATATTTTACCGAGAAATTATACATGCACTCCTTCGGCCAGAAATAGCTGCTGGTCGGTTTCACCAGAAGATAATACTTTCCTGCCGGCAAAACCATTTCTTCTGTTATGGACGTTGTCACTTTATCCTTCGAAAATACGGACTTGGAACCATTTTCCGCTGTCAGCTCCACATCCCATCCCCATGAAACCTTATCGGAATCGGTATCGGGATCTTTCGCCATGTTCAGGGTTACAATGCCTTTCACCGGAATGTCAAAGGTGAAAAAGTCCTTGTCCTCACCGCGATAGGTAAGCGCTTTATAAGGTGTGTCAAGACTGATCGGATTGGCATCCTTTTGAAGATCATTATGCTCTGCTTCCCAGCCGGCTGCTTCTGTTTCATTAACCTTCAGATCATATACCTGCTGCTTCGGCGAAAACGCCGGTGCTTCAGCCTGCACTTTCACATAATAATCACCCTTTTTCATAGGATAATTGAGCGTCGTTTTTGTTGCCGTGATCTTGTCGAGCGCGAATAATTCCGAAGAACCATCCGCATCCAGAACAGTGATATTCCATCCCCAGCCGAGATCTTCCTCATCGCGAAGATCCGGATCCGGCGTTACCGTGATGCTCTGATAGCCGTCTTTCGTCACTGTATACTTATAATAATCCACATCGTCTTTATTATACAGATTTCCCTTATAGGTGGTGTTCGTTTTTATCACATCGGCAACTTTATAATTCCCGTTGCTTTCGCTTTCCCAGATATCGGATTTATTAAATTCGACCTTCAGATCAAAAGGATTGCCCTTCGTATCATACATTTCATTTCTTTCTTTGACCTGGATATAATAAGTGCCGGGGTCAAAAGCCAGCCAGCAGCTCTTCTTAAGAGAATCCACCCCACCTATTTCGATGATGCTTTCTTCTAATTCCCCTTTTTTATAAAAAGCTGCTTCCCAGCCCCATCCGATCTCGTCTTTATCTACTTTCTCGCCGGGACCGATATGGATGCGAAAATATCCCGCTTCCGTCAAATTGAACTGATACCATTTTTCTCCGCCCTTTTGCTCAATGGAGTCGGTTTTGACTTCATTCAGCGTAAGCACAGAGCCTGCTGCCGCATCAGACGCTTTATCGGCAAAAGCGTCCACGCTGCTTCCTGCAAACAGTCCCAGCGTAAGTGCAAGGGACATCAGCACTGTTTTAACATATCCTCTCTTCATTCTTTTCCCCTTTCAAAAGTGCCTGTTTCGTGTGACATTTCAATCATAGCATCTATAAAGCGATATCACAAGTCATTCATAGATCCTGTAGTTTCCGCTCAGCATCAGATAGGCAAAAAAGTGCAGACAGTTGTCGTAATATCTTCTGTCACCGCTGCGAAGTCCTTTTTCAAGGAACATCTCCACCCAGGGCTTTGCCCCCTCCGGATCAAATACCGCCGCTGTGGCATTCGAGGCGATGACTGCATACGGATGCAGCGCTTTTTCATCCTCCCTTTTGCCATCCACGGTAAAGACACTGTCCCAGGTTCCCTCTTCCAGTTTTTCATTGAAAAACCGCAGAAAGCGCTTGGCATTTTCCTCCGGCCATTCCTTTTTTCCGCACCAAATGGCATCCAGGGCCATATTCATCATGGTGCGGTAGGCATCGCTGTAATACCAGTCATGTCTGCCGTAGGGCTCCCTGACCGTATAGGGCGTTCCGTCGAAATTAGCATATTCCGGAGAAAGGCCCGTATCCGGATGGCAGCACGCTTCCCAGAATTTCCGGCTTTTCTTTGCGGCGATCTCGAAAAATGGCCTGTCTTCCTGATAGGCATAACGGGCAAATTGCTCGTAAAAATGGGGCAAATGATAGGAAGGATCCGTAAAATCCTCCTCTGCCACAAAACGGATATAGTGATTGTCCGGATCGAACATGGAACGTCCCGGCAGATCCGCTCTGCCTTTCCAGATCATATTGTGCAAAAGATCCTTTGCCTCGGTGTGATAGTTGAAGATACCGTCTTTGTTTCCCCACCGGTTCCCGGCAAAGATCAGTGCCATGGCAAAATACTCTTCTCCGTCCGGTGCGGCTCCCTGGGCGTTTTTCGTACCGTCAAGTGCGCAGGACCAGGCAAAATACCCCTTCTGGGGACCTTCCGTCTGATACATATAGGTTTTTGCCCATTTCCAGAGCCTGTCAAACTCTTCCTGCTTATCCATCTGCACGCACATCATCATGCCATAGGACATGCCTTCGGTGCGGGCATCCATATTCCCCGTATCTACCATATATCCCATGTCATCGCCTGCGGGATGATAGATCCGTTCCTCTTCGCTTCCGTAAAACAGGGTTTGAAAAATCTCCTCCGCTCTTTTGTCCGCATCTTCCCTGCTGACGCCATAGGATTCCAGAAAGTTCTCGCCTGCCTCCCCCTGTGCCTGACCGGAGGTATCTTCCAACCTGTCGAACACTTTCACAAAAAACCGGCTGTTGGTGGGGATCATCACCATCTGGAAGATCAGGCAGATCAGCCAGCACCACTTCACTGTCAGAAAAATGAAGAGAAACGGCAGGAAAAACATCAGGATTGCAAAAAACACTTTGGGAAATCCTGCGATCGACATTCCGATGGCCATTTTTACAGCCTGACCAGTCCCTACCTCATACCTTGCTATAAGGGGAAACAGGCAAAATGCTACCATAAAAAACATAAGGGTTGCCAAAAAGAAGATCCCCAGAACCGTCTTTGAGGATTCCCGGTTCAGGATAAAATACCAGTCTGCCGCCAGCACGCCCATGAGCAAAAAGATCACAAGAGAAGGCAGCAGGGTCTGCCGCAGATTTTTCTTAAAGGAGTAAAAAAATGCGGAAAATACCGCCGGTTCCTCTTTCCGGTACATTTTCGTTCCCACATAATATTTTGCCCCAAGAGCCGCTCCTGCCGTAACGATGGGCAGCGAACAGATGATCCATATAAGATTCAGGATCAGATAATCTGTCACCTTGTTGATGGCCTGTATAATGGGATTGTCAAATAGATTAAATTTCATGATTTTTTCTCGCTTGTCTTATTTCGTTTTTCTTCTCTGTAATATCCTGAAGCAGCATATCACATTTTTCCGATCGTGGCGTAGGTCATGTATGCTTCGATAAAACCGGTCCGTCGAGGGTAAAGTCCATCCCCTCCTTATCAGCGGCTGTATAAAGCTCCCACTTATCCTGCTCGGATCCGTCCGCATCTTTGCAGTTGGGATCACCGAATTTTACAAAGGCCGCCACGTAATTGCACATCTGTCTTGCCAGATCATAATGCTTTCCCACAAAGGGCCTCCGACATTTCATCAGTGTCTCGAAGAAGAACCACAGGTCGCAGGAATGGAAGCATCCGGGATGATCGTCTCCCGGGATCTCGGCGCCGAATCTGTAATAATACAGCTTTGCATCCGGCCTGTTTTGCAGGATCTCCCCGAAGGTCCTTTTTACGGAGCGCTCCACTATATTAATGCCCTCTTCTATAAATTCATCCGTGGTATTCCCGCTGATCAGGGGGATATTGGGATACAGCCCCTGAGCTAGTCTTTGCTGGGGATCTCCCTTGCAAAAATGTCCGTCGATGATATTGGTCAGAAAGGGATGATCTTCTCTGTAAGCTGCATATTTTTCCACGATAAAAGATGCATCCAGATCCCTGGCCTGTGCCAGGCTTTCTACGCCCAGATAAGCAAACAGATCCTCTCCCTGCTTTTCTGCTTCTTCCAGGGTGGGGGCGCGAAACAGGTCCTGATCGATCTGCTTTTCATCAAAGCGTATGATCCCGGAAAAGATCATGGCGCCTTTGATCAGATCCCCGTTTGTCTCGCTTGTAATCTGATTGATAACGCTGCAGCCTCCTGCTGACTGGCCTGCCACAGTGATCCTGTCAGGGTCACCGCCAAAAGCGGCAATATTTCTCTTTACCCAGAAAAGACCTGCCCGCTGATCCAGAAGGCCGAAATTACCCGGCGCATCGGGGCTTTCCTTTGTGATCTCGGGATGGGCCAGAAAACCGAAGGCTCCCAGTCTGTAGGCTACGGTGACCACAACGATCCCTCTGGCTGCCAGACGCTCTGCATCAAATTCCATTTCCGCCGTATAGCCCCACTGAAAGGCTCCGCCGTAGATCCAGTACAGAACCGGCAGTTTTTCATCCGGACTTTTCGCCGGCGTCCAAATGTTCAGATACAGGCAGTCCTCACTCATGGGAATGTCCGGGTCCACGTGCCATTCATGGCAATATACATCATCTCCCAGTCCCGGCGTATCCTGCATGGAGATCGGTCCGTAGGTATAAGCCGTCCGGATTCCTTCCCAGTTTTCACAGGGCTGAGGCGCCCGCCATCTGTTTTCTCCTACCGGCGGAGCTGCGAAAGGGACTCCCTTATATACCGTGATCCTGGCATCCGTCCCCTGCATACCCTGCAGGATTCCGTTTTCCGTTTCTGCGATCCTTTTCATTTTTTCTCCTTTCTCTTACGGACGTTTTGTTTTTATACATGATTTGACAAAGAGAATCAAACCATATATACTAAAAAGACCGTGCAGCCGGGGCAGTAGCGGTGCCTTGTACTCCAAATCCGCTTTAGGGAGGGTGATGGACGGCAGAGGGTATCACTTTTGCAGCTGCCTTCGGTAAGTAGCGTTGAAGCCCGGGTCTTACGCAATGGAAATCTGCGAACCGTGTCAGGTTGGGAACAAAGCAGCACTAAGCAGAATCTTTCATGTGCCGTAAGGGTGCCTGGTCTGAGCCGGCTGCCGGAGTAACGTACAGGAGTCGGTATTCGAAGCCGCCCGCACGGTTTTTTATTCCTTTTTCAGTCTTTTCCGCAGATCCGTAAAAAAGTCCTTCAGGATCCTGCTGCACTCTTCTTCCATTACGCCATAAACCGTCTCTACCTGATGGTTGAATTTTTCCACCGTAAACAGATTTAAAATAGATCCGGCACAGCCTGCCTTGGGATTCATGGCACCAATGACCACCGTAGGGATCCTGGCCTGAATGATGGCCCCCGCGCACATCTGGCAGGGCTCTAAGGTCACATACAGCCGGCACTCCTCCAGTCTCCAGTCATCCAGAACTTTGGAGGCTTTTTTTATGGCTGTGATCTCTGCATGGGACAGCGTGCTTTTGTCCGTATTTCGTCTGTTATAGCCCCTTCCGATGATCTTGTGATCATAAACGATGACGCATCCGATGGGCACCTCACCTATGGCGGCTGCTTTTTTGGCCTGGGTAATGGCTGCCTTCATAAAACGTTCATCTTCTTTTTGCATAGCAAGAGCGGCAGCCTCCTTAGCCGCCGCCTCGCGCTCTTTTTTTTCTTCTTTTGCCTGCCGGCGCAGCTCGATCCTGCGACGGCGCTTTTCCGTCATTTCATTCATATACTTATTTTACTCTTACTGAAGAAGGCTGACCTTTTTTGCCGAACAATGCCTTGTATTTCTTTGCCATTCCCTTGGGCACTTTGATCTTGGCCGTTTTCGGGAAGGGTAAGGCTCTTTAAGGCTTTGCAGTTTTCAAACGCAAGATCTCCGATGGTAATGGTCTCTGAGCTGAGCTTCACACAGCCGGAAAATGCCTTCTTTCCGATCTTCAGTACGTTCTTGCCCATGGTAACCTTGGTAAGCTTCTTGTTTTTGGCAAAGGCCTTATCCGCGATCTGGGTTACTTTGTAGGTCACGCCATCCGCAATAATGGTATCCGGAATGACGATCTGGGATTCATCTTTGGATAAAGGTGCCTTAAATGCTACTTCCGGCTCGCCGCTTTCCGATGCTACCACAACGTAAACACCGGGGAGGCCTTCTTTGTTCAATTCGGTGCCCACAGCTGCCGGCTCCTTTTTCTCCGGATCCTTCGGTCCGGGCGCAGGTTCCGGATTCGGCTTCGGCTCCGTCAGATCCTGGTCCACATAAACATTGGCGCTGTCCTCAATTCTCAAAAGGTCCTTTTCGCCCTGCATATAATTCCTGGTATTGCCGCTTACGCTCTCCTCCAGTACACCGGCACGCACCAGATAAAAGAGAATACCCCGGCTTATCTACTACGATCTCTCCCTTCTTCACGAGGAAGTGGTCAAAAACCGGCCTAAGGCAGTTTTGTTACCTCTTTCACGTAAAACACTTCGCAGGCACCGTCGCCGCTGTCGTTACGGTCTGTGGAAGAATTCCACCAGAATTCGCTGCCATTATCCTGCACACCTTCAATGGCCACAAGATACCCTTTCAGCCGAACGTGATCCCCTGTCCGGATCCGTTTTACCTGCCGTTCCACTGTTTTATTTTCGGGAATAATGTGGTTGTTGGAAACGTTTTTACCTACACCTTCCACACCGCCTACCGGTTTCAGCTCTGCAACATCCTTTACCATCCAGCTAAGCCATCTGCCGGACTGACTCCAGTGAAAATCGATTCTGTCATTGTATTCTGCAACCTTACCCCAGGCAAGTCCAAGATCCAAAGGAGACAGGCGGTCTCCCGCATTGGTATTGCCCCAATAGGAATGGGTATGCACCACCAGCGCTTCTATATCGTAGCTGTACAGCAGGCGGAAATAGGCATTATTCCCCTCTTCCTTCCATTTGGCCGTACCGCTGGCTTCTTTCTGGATGGGATCCCGAATACCTGCTATGGCTTTGTGAGAGTTTTTCTTCGGCTCTATGACCCAAAAATTTACTGCTGCTGCCACTGCAAACAGAAAAATAATGATCTTCAGCGTCCTCTGACTGCTGTTATTCATAGGCGCGATCCCCCCGTTTTATCCGATTCCCCGCAGAGATACATCTTTTACGCTTCCTTTTACAAGATCGGCAAATTCTTCCATCTGCTCCGGTTCATAGGCCGAAAATCCCGGACAGATGACTCCTTCCGATTCCTCATAGGACTGCAAATAATAGTGGTTTGCTCCCTTGATCCACTCTGCGATCTTTTCAAAAGATGCCCGGGTATGAAGCTCTTTTACCACCGTTGTGCGAAACTCATAATCAAAATCCCCTCCGGTTTCCCGGATCAAGAAGGAAACGGACTCTTTGATCCTCTCTGACAGATCCGGCCCTGCGTCCGGGCTTTTGGCATCTTTTTGCCTCCATGCAGACTCCGTCAGTCCCGCCACAAGCGGATACTCCCCGGGGCAAGACTTGATATCCATTGCCACATAGTCGATGAGTCCTTCCCGATAAAGGCTTTTCATCATGCCGGGATTGGTGCCGTTGGTATCCAGCTTCACCTTGTAGCCCAGCTCCTTGCAGCTGCGAATAAAATCCGGCAGATCCTTTTGCAGGGTAGGTTCGCCTCCGGTGATGCAGACTCCCTGCAATATC
The DNA here is from genome assembly GCA_024685005.1 of Lachnospiraceae bacterium. Lineage (GTDB taxonomy): Bacteria > Bacillota > Clostridia > Lachnospirales > Lachnospiraceae > RGIG7926. Next base: position 25,311 of record JAIKWF010000044.1, on the reverse strand, counting down.
CCTTTTCGCTTTTGCAGATGAGACAGTACCTCTTCCTCTGTATGGGTCTGACAGGAAGAAGGGTTTAATACCAGTTCTTTGTTATGACAAAAGGGACAACGAAAATTGCAGCCGCCCAAAAAAACCGTAGCCGCCACAAGTCCCGGATAATCCAAAAGTGTTGTTTTATTCAGTCCGCAAATGATCATATTACTCGCCCATCATACGGCTTTCGTATTCCGCACGCTTTACTACCATCAGAGCGATCTTCAGTGTCAGCGCATCTTCAAAGATGCGGATATCCAGACCGGTAAGCTTCTCTAACTTTTCCAAACGGTACAGCAGGGTATTTCTGTGTACGTAAAGCTGACGGCTGGTTTCGGATACATTCAGATTGTTCTCAAGGAAGGTTTCGATGGTGATCAGTGTTTCCTCATCGATCTCCTCCGGCATATCTCCGCCGAAGATCTCCTCAATAAAGATCCTGCAAAGATTGGGAGGCAGCTGATAGATCAGGCGGCCGATTCCCAATGCATGGTAGGATACCACATCTTTTTCCTCATAAAAGATCTTGCCCACTTCCATGGCCATCTTGGCTTCTTTGTAGCTCTTGGATACATCCTTCAGTTCCTGTACGATGGTTCCCGAAGCCAGTTTCACATTCAGCATGGCCTCTGTATTCATCATGCTGACAATGGACTGGGCCAGCTCATTGACTTCTTCATAGCCGTCTTTATCCGAAAGCTGCTTGATGACAATCTGGCTGTTTTCATCCACCGCCGTTACATAATCGCCGGTCTGCTCCAAAAACATACCTTTTAGGTAGTCAGAAGCCGTGCTTTCTTTTCCCTGGGGGAACTCCAACAGCATTACCACTCTGGGGCCACTGGTTTCGATGTGAAGCTTTTTGGCACGATTATAGATATCCACCAACAGCATATTGTCCAGGATCAGATTCTGGAAAAAGTTGTTGCGGTCGTATTTTTCCCGATAAGCCACCGACAGACTCTGGATCTGGGCTGCCGCGATCCTGCCGATCATGTAGGACTCGGCTCCCTCTTCGCAGATCAGAACGTATGCAGGTTCTCCTTCTTCGTAGATCTTCAGATACTGCATTCCGCCCACAGACTGGGAATCTGCGGCTGAACCCGTAAACTGGGCCAGGATCTCTGTATCTGCCCCGGGTGCGTCCTGAGTCTTTGCTACGAAAGCGCCTTCTGTATCATAAATCTGGAGATCAACTTTGGAAATGTTTTTCAGATCGTCAATGCATTTCTGGATTACCTGAGTTGTGATCATGTGTATTCTCCGTTTCTGAAATTTCGAAAGATTTAAAAAGGGAGAGACGCTTTTGCATCTCTCCCTTAATTTTATCTCATTGTCAGGATTTCATCAAGATTAGTTTGTAATAACCATCTCAGTCTCTTTATCGAAGATATGGATCTTCTCAACATCGATAGCGAACTTAACAACATCGCCGGGGCGAGCGGTTGTACGAGGATCAACTCTTGCAGTCATCTGATACTCGTCAAGATCGAAGTACAGATAAACTTCTGCACCGAGAAGCTCGTATACCTTAACGGTAGCTTCAAATGTGCTCTGAGGAGAAGCTTCAACCATCATCTCGGAATCATATACGTCCTCAGGACGGATACCGAAGGTAACGGTTCTGCCGTTGTAGTTGCCCTCGATGAGCTTTTTGGACTTAGCAGGAGGCAGAGGAATGAAGTGACCTGCGATCTTAAGAACTGCAGTATCATCAACAACTTCTACAACTGCATCCAGGAAGTTCATCTGAGGAGATCCCATGAAGCCTGCTACGAACAGGTTTGCAGGATTCTCATACAGATTCTGAGGAGTATCTACCTGCTGGATAACACCGTCTTTCATAACTACGATTCTGGTACCAAGGGTCATAGCCTCGGTCTGATCATGGGTTACGTAGATGATGGTTGTACCCAGTCTCTGGTGAAGCTTAGCGATCTCAATACGCATCTGTACACGAAGCTTTGCATCCAGGTTGGACAAAGGCTCGTCCATGAGGAATACCTTGGGGTTACGCACGATAGCACGTCCCATGGCAACACGCTGTCTCTGTCCACCGGAAAGAGCCTTCGGTTTACGGTCAAGAAGGGGAGTCAGATCCAGGATCTTAGCTGCCTCTTTTACCATCTTATCGATCTCTTCCTTGGGAACCTTACGAAGTTTCAGACCGAATGCCATGTTGTCATATACGGTCATGTGAGGATACAGAGCGTAGCTCTGGAATACCATCGCGATATCACGATCCTTGGGCTCTACATCGTTCACCAGCTTGTCACCGATGCGAAGCTCACCGGAAGAGATATCTTCCAGACCTGCGATCATACGAAGGGTTGTGGACTTACCACATCCTGAAGGTCCTACGAAGATGATAAATTCCTGATCCGCAATCTCAAGGTTGAAGTCCTTAACTGCTTCAAATCCATTCGGATATACTTTACAAACGTCCTTTAATGATAGATTTGCCATGAAATCTTCCTCCTGATAAAAATTTTTCCGTGCGGTTTTGCACCTATGAAGAAGTATAACTGATTGTGGCTTTTTTTCCTATAACACAACTACACAAATATTTCCGGTGCTTTTATACACTTTGCCTATTTACTTCTTTTTTATTTCTTCTTGATCCGATTCATGGCCAGCTCCAGCTTCTTATAGCGGCTGCGCACCAGAGAATTGGTGGCCAGAGAGTCCTCGCCCTGCTGTTTTGCCTGGGTGATGATCTGATCGAAATGGGCCATAAACTGTTTCATGATCCTGGGATCATAGCATTTGTCCCGCATATCTTCCTTCAGGATGTCTTTTACCAGATCGTTGCTAAGGCCCTTACGGAAGGGTCTGTCATTGATCATACCCGTAACGGAATCCGCCAGCTGCAGGATCATCTGCGCTTCGGTCATATCTTTTCCCTGCAGTCCTTCCGGATAGCCGCTGCCGTTATAACGCTCATGATGGCGGGATGCGATCTCCATCACATCCGGCTCCATTCTGGACTCTAAGATGGACCGGGTCAGATGGACATGGCCTCTTACCAGATTAAACTCTTCATCCGTAAGTTTCCGGTTACTCTCTATGATCTCCCGGGGGATGGAAAGCATTCCGATATCATGGATCAGCGCTCCGTAATAGAGCATCTCCTGGGTGTGGGCATCCAGCCCCATGTAACCTGCCAGCTGGCTGCAGATGCTGATGCATACAGCCGTATCAAATACCTTCATGTGACTTCGGAAGTCCAGGCAGTACATGATCATTTCCATATAACGCTTTTTTTCTTCATTGGTAAACATGATGCTGTCCATCAGCGCATTGAGCTTCTGCTCATGAATCTCGCTATCCAGCTCGTCAAAGAGTCTGCAGTTGCGCATGGTTTTGTCCAGCACATCCAGTGCCTGTCTGGAAAAACGCTTGCCCTCAAAGGGTCGGAAGGAAGAAACGTTGAACTTTTCTCCCAGTGCTTCTCTGTAAACATCCACACATTCTGCCAAAGACAGGAAGGTGGTGATCTCCATATGCTCCTTTTCCCCTTTTTCCGCCAGTTCCATAAAAGTCACATGGTGATTCAGAAGAATCTTCGCCCTGTCTTCAAAAGGAGAAAGATATTTCAAAAAAAGATAGCCGTAGATGGAATGGGGCAGTGTATCCTTGGTCTCAAAAGTAAGCGGCTTGGACAGATCCGCAGTTCTGTAAGCCCCGATATCATGCAGAGTTGCCAGCATAACGTACTCTGCCATTTCAAAATCTTCATAGCCACCGGCCGTCTCCATCATCCTGTATAGAATGTAGGCAACACGGCTACCATGCTTCATAAGACGATTGTCCATCATCTTAAGCGTGTCTCTGGTTAGAAGAAAAATGTTTTTGCTTCTGATAAAGTCCATAGAATGCCCTCTTTATATCTGTTTTGGTGATCCGTCAGCAAAGCTGTATTTTCCCCGGTAAAAGCAATACCATGGGAATGAAACGGATCCCCTCTTTATGTTGTTCCCGATCCGTATCGGTAAAACCCAGCCTGTGGTAAAACTCTGTGGCAAAAGGCGTGGCATTAACGGTTAGACATCCCCCGCCCCGCATTTTTACCTGAGCTGCCAGATGCATGATCAGCTTCTTTCCGATGCCCTGTCTGTGATAATCCGTATCCACGAACAGCAGGGAAATGTGACATCCCGTCCGAAGCAGCGCAACACCCAAAAGCCGCTGCCCCCTGTAGGCGCCGTACATTTCAAATTCCTGCAGCCGGCAAAACTGCCGCAGATGTTCATCGGAAATAAAGTTCAGAAAGCTTTCGATCCCCTCCTGCTCGTAATCGGCTGCATTACATCGCAGAAAAACGCGCCAAACCAGAGCTGTAGCTATATCCCAGTCCTCAGGGGACAGCGTTCTGATCGAAATCTGCTCCATAAGATTCCCTCATATTTCTCAATATTATGTAACCTATTTTAACAAAGATCCATCCGCTTTACAACCATATCCCTTCATTCTTTCCAGCCTTGCAAAAAAGATACAAATATGGTACCTTATTATACGTTGGAGTTGTACCCAAGAGGCTGAAGGGACCGCACTCGAAATGCGGCAGGTCGGGCAACCGGCGCGAGGGTTCAAATCCCTCCAACTCCGTTAAAAAGGGACGTGTGATACACGTCCCCTTCTTTTTGTTATCGTTTCTTCGGACCGCTGCCCTGCTTCTTAGCGGAAATAGCTGATCAGCTCTGAAAGACTGTCTGCAATATCCTTCAGATCGCCGGCCATATCCATAACATTTTCCGTATTGTCTCTGACCTGTCCGATGGTGGAAGTGGATTCCTGTGCGGAAGCCGCATTCTCCTCGGAGATCGCGGAAAGATTCTGGATGATCTCATTGAGTCTTTCGCAGATCACAGATACTTCTCCGGATCCGTCCTTAACCAGCTCTACTTCCTGTTTGGTCTGATCGATGGCATTCATCAGATCCGACAGAGACTGCTGTGACTTCTTGGAAGTCTCCTCCTGCTTCTTCATTACTTCAGACAGAGAAGATACCATCTGTACCGCATCATTCGTCTCAGCCTCAAGGTTGATCATGATATCCTTGATCGCGCGGGCTGCCTTGTCGGACTGCTCGGAAAGATTGCTGATCTCTCCTGCCACAACGGAGAATCCTCTGCCTGCTTCGCCTGCTCTTGCTGCCTCAATGGAAGCATTCAGGGAAAGAAGATTGGTCTGGGAGGCAATGTTGTTGATCTCGCCTGCAGCATTGTTGACATCTTCTACCGCGGTGGTTACCGCATTCATTTTTTCCGTGATCTCCTGCAGCTTCTGAATGCTCTCGTAGGTATCCTTGATCAGGGTGTCGAAATCATCTACCACTCTGCCGGAATCTTCCGTCATCATATTGGTGGCATTCTCGGTACTTTCAACTGCTCTGTTGATCTTATCGAGGTTATTCATCACATCCGATACGGAAGCGGCTGCCGTTTGTACTTCTTCTGCCTGATTGGTGGCACCGTTTGTGATCTCTTCCATCGTCTGCGTAAATCTGGCGATATTATCCGCATTCTCGTTAGATGCAGCGCTCAACTGCTGGGAACTGGCAGTCAGATTCTGTACTTTGTCCGTGATACCGGTCATGATCCGCTTGAGTGTATCGGTCAGCCTGTCTGTTCCCGTCAGGAGCATGACGGTCTCTGCCACGTGTGACCGGGCCTGCAGATCCGCCTGCAGATTACCGTCTGCGATCTCTTCCACGGCAACAGCCATGGTCTTAAGAGGACGGGATACCTTTCTGGCGATCAGAAGAACCAGTATTGCAAAAAGTAAGCACAGGCCAATGCCTACGCCGAACACGGATACAAACAGGGTTCGCTCCGCCGCCTTGATATCATCAGCCGGTTTGCCGGCAAATGCCATACCGTAAATCTTATCCTGCCCAAGCGGCATATAATATACGTAATAGTCGATCCCGTTGATCACTACATCATCGGAATAATAATCTTCCCCTTTGGATACTGCAGCCCATACAGCGGGAGAGGCTTCCGTTCCCTCGATCCGCTTGCCTGTATTATCCTTAATGGTAGTCACGAAACGGACATTATCCTTAAAAAGCGTAAGATCCACTCCGGTGGTACCCATGGAATCCACAAAGTCTGTGTCATACTCGCAAAACCCGTCTACCAGATTCATATCGTTGATCAGGTCATATTCATAATACTCTCTCAGACTTTTGGCTGCGACCTGCAGCTCTTCCCTGATGTTTGCTTCGATATTTTTCTTCATGACCTGGGAACAGACGATCCCCAGAATCAAAACGGTGGCAACCAGCGGAATCATGGAAAACATCATCAACATGGAACCCATTGTCAGTCTTTTCTTATCGCTCATATCATCAGTCCTTTCTGTTATAGTATCGTACTTTCTATTATCCCGATTTTGTCTTTAAAAAGCAATGTAAAAATAGCATAAAATATGCCCCTGCATTTCGGCAAAATCACGGCGTTTGCCTTGACAACGGGAAGTACTCCGATTACAATAAAGTTTATACTTTTTTAATAATTTGCACGAGGGTATTGTGGATGGGTGAAGAGTCAAAAACCACTAATTTTGAACAGGATGAAATGACTTTTACCAGGCTGGCCGTTTCTCTTACCGGAGACTACGAAAGTGTGTATTGCGTCGACCTGGAAAATGATCATTACAGACAATACCGTTCCACCGGTGCGGATGAGGGTCTTACGATCCTTTCCAGCGGTGATGATTTCTTTGCGGATTGTCAGCGGGATATCAAAACCATGATCGTTCCCGAGGATCAGGAAAAATTCTTTTCGAATTTTAAAAAGGATGTTTTCCTGCAGGCTGTCCAGGATCACGTCAGCCTTACCTTAAATTACAGACTGTTGGTTGACTGCAAGCCCACCCATTACAGGCTCAAGTCCATTCGGGGCCGCGGGGACAATGAAAAGTTTTTGTTTATCGGTGTGCGCAATGTAGACGAGGAAGTCCGCAAAGAGCGTGAAATCATCGAAGAGAGCGAGGTCTACAGCCAGATCGCCAATGCCATGCTCAGCCGGTACGAAGTTCTCTACTATGTGGATATCGTGACCAACAAGTATACGGAGTACAGCACCAGCAGCCGGTATGCTACCCTGAATATGGATCAGGGAGGACGCAGCGATGACTTTTTCGTAGACTGTCAGAAAAATATCCTCCACAACATCCATACGGAGGATATTCCCATGCTCTCCAATGAGATGCAAAAAGGAAAGCTGTTATACGAGCTGGATAAATCCCCCACCTATTCCTTAAACTACAGACTGCTCCTGGACGGACAGCCCGAATACGTGAATATGCGCGCGGTAAGACCCAAAAACGATGACCGTCATATCATCATCGGCGTGACCAATATCAATGATGCGGTGATGCGCGAGCGGGCTTACAAAGAGGCCATGATCCTGGCCACCAGGGATCCTCTCACAGGGGTAAAAAATAAACGCGCTTATATGGAAGCGGAGAAAAAGATCGATCTTTCCATCGGTCAGGAAGAAGAAGTGGCCTTCGCCGTTACCGTATGCGATATCAATGATCTGAAGCAGGTCAATGACGAAAAAGGCCATCTGGCCGGCGATGAGTATATCAAAGCTGCCTGCTCCCTGATCTGCAACATCTTTAAACACAGCCCCGTATTCCGGGTGGGCGGTGATGAGTTTGCCGTGATCCTGCAGGGGGAAGATTACAACAATTACGTACAGCTTTTCGAACAGCTTCGGACAGAGGTACAGCAAAACAAAGAAGAAGACGGTATCGTACTAGCCAGCGGTATTGCCATTTACGATCCGACCATCGATCTTACCGTAGCGGATGTATTTTCCAGAGCAGATAAGATCATGTATAAGAATAAGAAATTATTAAAAACCGTCCTGTAGATTACAGGACGGTTTCTTTCTTTTATCACTACGCATCATCTGATGCAATGGAAGTATATTGATTTTTCAGCCAGTTATAAAGATCTTCCATTGTCTGTTCTTTTTCAGTCTCATTTAAGACTTCATGCCGCAGTCCGGGATACATTTTCAGTGTTACATGATCCATCCCCATCTGCAGATACGTATCATACAACTCTTTGGGATCTTTTCCCCAGCTTCCCACCGGATCTTCCTCTCCCGAAGTGATCAGAATGGGCAGTTTTTTCGGAATGGTCTCCATCTGCTTTTTATCCTGCATCCGGATGGTCAGTTCCGTTAAGGTTTCGAATCCGTTTAAGGTAAAGAGAAATCCCGTACAAAGAGGATCATGGATATATTTATCCAGCTCCTGCGGATCTCCCGTGACCCAGTCATAATCCGTTTTTGCATCCGGCAGCCGGTCGTTGTAATGGGCAAAGGTCATCTTTGCCACCATCTTCGAAACGTATTTCGGTCCCTTAAAAAGCATAAGAAAGCGGATAAAACCTTTGGCCGGGCGAAGGGTGCTTAAGGGAACGGTGCCCGTTCCCATGATAACAGATCCGTTGATCCCCGTTCCGTAACGGAGCAGATAATTACGCATGATCATGGAGCCCATGCTGTGGCCGAGGATGTAATAGGGTACCCCGGGAAATTTTTCCTGGGTCATCTTTTTGAGTCTGTGTACGTCCCGGACCAGCACGGTGGCGCTGTCATTTTCTGCAAAGTAACCGTAGGTTCCGCCTTCCTCCACGCTTTTGCCGTGACCGAGGTGATCTTCGCCCGTCACATAGATTCCTCTTTCTGCCAGATATCTTGCCACTCTGTCGTATCTGTCAATGTACTCATTCATGCCGTGAATGATCTGGCAGATCGCCACCGGCTTTTCTTCCGGCGCCCAGCTTATGGCATGTAAACGAGTTTTTCCGTCCCTTGAATCGAAATAGAATTCCTCTTTTGAAACGCTCATGTCACGTCACCTCCGATGCAGATCGGGAAATCCCTGTCGATCAGCAGATCAGCGCGCCGGCAGGCATCTTCTTATCCGGCTCCATCAAAGACAGGTTGCCGTTTTCATCCTCTGCGCAAAGCAGCATGCCTTCGCTGAGTACCCCTGCCAGTTTTGCGGGTTTCAAATTCTCCAGTACCATAACCTGCTTACCTACCATATCTTCCGGCTTGTAGGAAGACTTGATGCCGGATACGATCTGAAGGGTCTTCGATCCCACTTTCACCTTGGAGCAAAGGAGTTTTTTGCTCTTGGGAACTTCCTCGCAGGCAATGATATGGCCTACTCTGAACTGCAGCTTTTCGAAATCCTCAAAGGTGATCTCATCTTTGGCGGGAATATCGATGCCGGCTTCTTCCTGTGCTCCTTCACCTGTAAGTGCTCTGAGGCTCTGGTCTGCTTCTTCCTGTGTCATACGGCCCGCTGCCACAAGGTTAGCAAAGGCTTTCTTTTGATGCTCGATAAAGTCTTTTTTCTGTGCCTCTTCTACCTGAGCGGCCTTGCCTAAAATCTCTTCTTTATCCAGTCTCGCAAAAAGGATCTCGGGGCTGTCCGTTACCTTTCCGCCGCTGGGATACTGACCGAAAACGGAAAGCGTATCAAAGTCATAAAGCTTTGTTCCCAGCTGGGATGCGATCTTTTCCGCGGTATCCGGCATAAAGGGTTTGAGCAGGCTGGCACCGATCATGATGCCTTCGCAAAGATGGTACAGCACCGTGGCAAGGCGGTCCTTTTTCGCCTCATCCTTTGCCAGAACCCAGGGTTCGGTTTCGTCGATGTATTTGTTCAGTCTCTTGAAGAGGGCAAAAATGTCCGTCAGTGCATCGGCTACCCGAAGCTCGTCCATTTTCTTTTCCACTTCTTCGTAGGTGGAGGTTGCTACTTTTCTCAGATCCTCATCGATCTGTTTTTCCGACAGCTCCTGTCCGGTCTTGCCGGCGGGTTTTACTTCATCGGAAGCCGTATCCGTATTGTTAACGGCGCCGCCGAAGTACTTGTTTGTCATGGCAACGGTACGGTTTACCAGGTTGCCCAGGGTGTTGGCAAGGTCAGAATTGACACGCTCTGTCATCAGCTCCCAGGTAATGGTTCCGTCGTTTTCATAAGGCATTTCATGCAGCACGAAGTAGCGTACCGCATCCAGTGAAAAAATGTTGATCAGGTCGTCCACATACAAAACGTTTCCTTTGGACTTACTCATTTTTTCACCGCCCTGCAGCAGCCAGGGATGACCGAATACCTGCTTGGGCAGCGGCTCTCCCAAAGCCATAAGGAAAATAGGCCAGTAAATGGTATGGAAACGGATGATGTCTTTTCCGATCAGATGCAGATCTGCCGGCCAGAACTTTTTATACAGATCGGAACTGTTACCGTCTGCATCATAACCGATTCCCGTAATGTAGTTGGAAAGCGCATCCAGCCATACATATACAACATGCTTGTCGTCAAAATCTACGGGAATACCCCATTTAAAGGAAGTACGGGATACACAAAGATCCTGCAGACCCGGCAGAAGGAAGTTGTTCATCATCTCGTTTTTACGGCTTACAGGCTGGATAAACTCAGGATGAGTATTGATGTGCTCAATGAGTTTATCTGCGTATTTACTCATCTTGAAAAAGTAAGCTTCCTCTTTTTCCGCATGTACGGCGCCGCCGCAAACGGGACATTTTCCTTCCGAAAGCTGCGCCTCTGTATAAAAAGCCTCGCATTCGGTACAATACTGTCCTTCATAAGAGCCCTTGTAAATATCTCCCTGATCGTAAAACTTCTTGAACATCTTCTGAATCTGACGCTCATGGTCCTCGTCGGTGGTGCGGATGAAACGGTCATAGTCCGTTCCCATCATATCCCAAAGCCGCTTGATCTCTCCTGCAGTCATATCCACAAATTCCTTGGGACTCATACCTTCTTCGATGGCCCTTGTCTCGATCTTCTGTCCGTGTTCATCGGATCCTGTCTGAAAATGTACATCATATCCGTCCGCTTTTTTGTAGCGGGCAATGGCATCTGCCAGAATGATCTCATAGCAGTTTCCGATATGGGGCTTGCCTGATGTATAGGCAATCGCCGTGGTAATATAATACTTTCCTTTACTTGTCATGTTTACAGTTCCCTTTCCTCAATATATTCATGGACCCGAAAGATCCATCAGGCCTTGGCAGCCTGAAGGAGTTTTTCTTTCAGCTGGCCTTCGATCTGGGCAAGCTCTGCCTCAGCAGCCTGTCTCTTGGCTTTTCCGTCTCTCTGGATGGCAACCACTTCGTCCATGGTGGAGATCAAAAGCTCGTTGGTATGCTTGAGGGTTTCGATATCCACGATACCACGCTCGGCTTCCTTGGCACTTGCAATGGTAGCCTGTTTCAATGCCTCTGCGTTCTTCTTTAAGAGGGCATTGGTCATATCGTTTACTTCCCGCTCGGCTTTGGCAGCCTGGTTGGAATGCTCTACGCCGATGGCAATGACCATCTGGTTTTTCCAAAGGGGAATGGTGTTTACAATGGTGGACTGGATCTTCTCAGCCATCATCTGGTCGGAAGTCTGTACCATACGGATCTGGGGAGCAGTCTGCAAAGCAATATTTCTTGTCAGCTCCAGATCATAGATCTTTTTCTCAAATCTGTCACACTGAGCCGCCAGATCCTTGGCTGCCTGGGCATCCTCCACAAGACCTGTCTGGGCTGCCTTGTTCTGAAGCTCAACAAGCTGGGTGCTGCGAACCTCTTCCACCTTCTTCTTTCCTGCCAGAATGTACATGGTCAGCTCTTTAAAATAAGCCAGGTTCAGATCATACATCTTATCCAGTACATCGATGTCCTTCAGCAGTGTGATCTGATGCCGCTCCAGCTCGTGGGAGATGGCATTGACATTGGTTTCCACCTTGGCATATTTGGCCTTCATGGCAGTTACCTTGTTTGCACCCTTCTTAAAGAATGCCGAAAGGCCCTTTTCCTCATTGTCAATCTCAAAGCTCTTCAGCTCGGAAACCAGACCGGAGATCATATTGCCGACTTCACCCATATCCTTGGTCTTTACATTACCCATGGCCTTTTCGGAAAAATCAGCCATTTTCTTCTGGGTACCGGCTCCATAGCTCATCACTGCCTTGGCGTTGGTAATGTCGATCTGCTTGGCAAAATTGTTTACCTGATTGAGTTCTTCCGGAGAAAGATTCACTTCCTCGGGTCTTACGCCTTTAGCCTGCATCAGCGCTTCCGTCTCAGCTCCGTATTTTCCCGTAGCCGCTGCCAGTGCTTTTTCCGCATCCTGGGTGCCGGAAGATAATACGATCTCTGCTTCCCCTTCCACCGGAACGTCAAAAGTCAGTACCGGTGCGGCGGGTGCCTCAACTGTGATGTCGTTAAATTCGTCTGCCATTGTATTTCCCTCCTATATATTTTTGAATTTATATTGTTTACTTCCTATTTGCAGCCCTCTCCTTCATTCGCATTTTCCGCTCGCTTTACTGCTGCTTTGCAGCAAAAATGCTCATGTGCGTTGAGGTCCTGCTTCGCAGGTACGATACGAATTTTCCTTCTGATTCCTCCATGCAAGCATGGGGAATCGTCCTGAAAATTCGTATCTACTGCAAATAGTCCCTATGTTAATCCATCTTGTTGAAGCATGGTTTTCATGACGGAGATATCGGATGAGATGTCCCACGCCAGATCTTCAAACAATCCGTCCAGCAGTTTTTCAAATGCATCATTGATGATATCCAGAGCAGATTCGATCTCTTCTTTTGTGGTCTTGATATTGTCTCCCACCTGGGGCTGCTTATCCACTTCAATGTAAGCAGAGAGCAACTTTTCCGTTGTGGGAAGATAGTATTCCATGAACTTTCGAAGGCTGGGTGCCTCGGAAGGCTTCTTTTTTACCTGTTCAAAGATCCGGTACATAATGTTTTCAAGCCGGTACAGCTTGTTGGACATTTCCTGGGTATCCGGGATCAGATCGTTGTAGTAACGAACTTTTTTCAGATACTCATTGCCCTCGGAAAGAAGTTGTTTAACGGTTGCATCCACATTGCCGGATACAAAATAATTCTCCCGTTTTTCATCCTCTTCCTGTCTCTTTTTATAGCTGTCCGCCGCCTGTCTGTACTGATCGTATGCTTTATCCGTTAATAAAAGCATCTCCCGGTTATCATCCATCCGGGCTTTGGGTAAAAGTCCCTGATCCATCATCTTTTGCAGATTCTTGCGAAGCTTCTTCTCCTGCACGCCCAGTTTTTGCGCCAGGTCTCTGATATTAAAGAACTCCGCATTACCCACATATTTTCCATAGCGGTAATACTCATCCACCGTGTCTTTTTTCTTTTTCCCGGAGGAAAAAAGTACCCCGGAGGCCCCTGTAAAGATCATGCCTCCCATAATGGGTGCCGCAACGCTGGAAGCCAGAACGGAAATCCCCGCTGCTACAGCGGCTGATATCATAACCGCTCCCGTCATCAGGGTGCCGATGCCTCCCATGACCATTCCGATGGATCCGAATACCATGGGGACAACGCCGGTATTTCTGCTGATGTTCTTACTGTTAAACGGTGTCGGTGCAAAGAACGGTTTTCCCTGAACCGGCGGTTTTTGATAGGCACCTGCAGCCGGTCCGCCGGGCTGGCCGGGACGATTGCCGTATACTTTCTGATAACCGGCTCTGTTCTGATTGCCCTGATAACCGTTATTCTGTCTGGTGGTTTGGGAGGAATTCGGCCGGGTCGGACCCGATCTTCTGTCAGAGGAATATCGTCTGTATCCGTTTCCGGAAAAGGCGCCCTGCTGATAAGATCCGCTCCGGGTTGTCTGCCGGGCTCCGCCGCCCTCGGCAAAGTTTGTCTGAAACACGCCGTCCCTGCGATTGGTTGGCTCCACGGTTCCCGTATATACTTTTCCGTCACTCCGGGAAGCTGTGCTTTGACCACTTTGACTGCTTTGCCGGCTTCCGGCGGAATATCCGCTTTGCCGGTTACCTCCAATGTCCTTGGTTGCTTCGGAAACACGGTCCTGTATTCTTTTTCCCAGATCCTGATATTGATTTGTCTCTACAGCGGTCATGACATCTTCCAAGATGGCACTGCCCGCATCCAGGATTTTTTCTACTTCCATGTTCTGTTCCCTTTACTGTGCATAGATAGGAATATTTTACTCCTTTTTGCCCGTTCTGTCTATGATAACCCGCCATTTCTATGCGCTTTAACAGAAGAGATTGCCGATCTGACGGTTTTTATTTTTTCATCAGATCCCGCAGGATCTCCTCTGCCATCAAAAGACCGCAGATTGCGGGTGCATATGCGATGCTTCCGGGAGTTTGCCTGCGCTTACTGTTTGCTTCCTCTTCATCCGGCTGGGGGGAAAAAAGCGGCTTTAAAGGTTCTTCTTCGGAATAGACCACCTTCAGGGAATCCACGCCTCTTTTTTTCAGCTCTTTTCGCATCACTCTGGCCAGAGGGCAGATACTGGTCTCATACAGATCCGCGATCCGGAACTGCTCACCCCTGAGTTTATTGCCGGCGCCCATGGCACTGATCACCGGCTTGCCGGCATTTTTTGCCCGCTGGATCAGCTCGATCTTGGCGGTGACCGTATCCACCGCATCTACCACATAATCATATTCGGCAAAGGGAAATTCATCTGCATTTTCCGGCAGAAAAAAGGTATTCCATATCCGGATATCCGCTTTGGGATTAATGGAAAGCATGCGCTGTTTTGCAGCTTCGGTTTTATACTGCCCGACGGTGTCAAAGGTTGCGATGATCTGCCTGTTGATATTGGTAACATCCACCCTGTCTTTATCCACCAGATCAAAGGCCCCGATACCGCTTCTTGCCAGTGCTTCGCACACATAGCCGCCTACGCCGCCGATTCCGAAAACCGCCACTCTGCATCCTGCCAGTTTGGTAAGGGCCTCCCGGCCCACAAGCATTTCCGTTCTCTGAAACTGCTCCTGCATACAACCATCCTCTTTTTCTGAAAAGTACTATAACTCTATCACGTCCCCGATATGCCGTCAATCAACAAACCAACGCCGGAAAGCAAGGTGGACTTAATCCTTCTATATGATATAATAAAGGCCGACTGAAAACAGAAAGGAACCTGTAAATTGGAAAACACGAATAAAACCGGTGCCGGACAGCAGCACCCGGATCTGATATTTTGGATCGTACTCCTTCTGTCCGCATTGTTATTTTGCATCAAAAGTCTTCTTGTAACGGACATCTCTTTGGTAGATGAGTGCTACGAGTTATCCACCGCTTACCGTTTTTATCTGGGAGATGCTCCCTTTGTACATGACTGGAGTCCCCAGCAGCTGCAGGGGATCGTGATCCTTCCGGCCATCTCCCTTTATTGCGGACTGTTTCACACCACAGAGGGACTGGTTTTGTTTGTCCGCCTGTTTTTTCTGACTCTGAAAACCCTGCTGGCAGCGGTCATGTATCTGCTCCTGAAAAAAGATGATGACTCCTTTTTTCCGGTGATCACCCTGCTGCTCTGGTTTTTCTTTACCCCTTACAACATGGATACCATGACCTATCAGGCCATGCCCATGGTGCTGCTGTTTCCCGCAGCTCTGATGCTGCTGAAAAAACCCGCATCCCGTCCGGGTCTGATCCTTACGGGAATGTTTTATGCCATCAGCATCCTATCCCAGCCCTTTTGGATCGTAAGCTACCCTTTGTTCCTGCTTGCCGGGATTCTGCGCATCCTGTCCGAAAGAAAACAGGCTGCCAACGGGAAGTCCTCTGATCAAAAAGTCATCCGCGGCTTACTTTTCTGGCACATCGGCATCGGTATCGTTTTTATCCTGTTCTGCCTCTGCCTTTTGAAACGAACGAATCCGTCAAGCGTGATCTCAAACATTCCCTATATGTTTGCGGAGCAGGACCATGATGTGGCCGGCAACGGTATCGGTCACATGATCTATCAACACGTGATCCTGGTATACGGCGAAATGCTGATAACCCATTTGCCCGTTACGCTGATCAACGGAATCTATCTGATGCTGCTGATCTTTCTGAAAGATAAAAGAAAGCAGCTTTCCGGCGGAATGATGATCTGCCTTGTGTTAAGCCAGATCTCTCTGTTCTTTACCGGAAAGCCGCATTATATGAATATGTTCTGGATTCCCTTTGTATGGACCGGGATCCAGCTTCTGTTTTACTGCAGAAAAAAAGACTATCTGTCACTTCTTTTATCGGCCCATGTCTTTGCAGCCATGGTGGCTCTGGGAACCGATACGGGATCCCATGCAACATCTGCCGGCTTTTGCCTGCCGGGTCTGGTTGCCATGCTGTTTATGGGACGGGCCTTTGCAACCCCCTCCTCCGGAGAAAAACAGGGCTTTGCCAAAGCGGCAGATGTGATGATCAAAAGATGCCTTCCCCTGATAACAGTTACCCTTTGCTTACTTTTGCATGTTCTCATCACCTGGGGCAGCGTGGTATCTAAGGCTGATTTTGCTTTTCCGATCAAAGAAGGCCCCATGAAGCATCTGTATGCTTCCGAGGCCCGTTACATTGCATATACTATGGAATTGGAGGACATTAAAAGTCTTAATCTGTCAAAGGAAGATGTACTCTTTTGCGGTCTTTCCAATCCCCTTGCCTATCTGGATGCGGGCGTGATCCCCGGTTCCCTGGCAACCCTGTTTCCCACTGCGGATATGGAACATCAAAAACTGTATTACCGAATGCATCCGGATCATTTCCCCACAAAGGTCTATTATGACGTACGCCTGCCGGAGGACTTTTTGTCCGATCCGGATATGAAGGAAATGTTCGGTCAGGGTACCATGCGCTACCTGACTTACGGAACGGTGATCGAGACCGGCAGATCCAAGTGATCTGCCTTTTATTCTCCCTTTCCGAAGCTTCGGATCTTTCTGCGTTTTGCGATCTGTTCCAGAATGCCGTCATCAAAGAGTTCCAAAAATGCATCCAGCATTTCCGGATCAAACTGCCGTCCTCTTCCCTCTACCAGCTCTTTTCTTATCACATCATGGGGGAGGCCGCTTCTGTATATTCTGTCTGAATGCATGGCATCAAATGCGTCCGCTATGGCAACGATTCTGGCATGAACAGGAATGGCAACGGCCAGTGTCATGACCATCTCATCATTGAGTTTATCCAGTTTCTCTGCCCGGCTTTTTGCCACTTTAGTCTGTTTTTCCACCTCCAAAGCCAAATGAGCGGAATAATTTTCCTCCAGCAAAACGCTTCTGTGATACTGTATCATAGCGATGGCGGTAAAAGCAGCCATACTGCCGTAAAGCAGCGGAAAACGGATCATGAACGCGCGGGGATAATAAACGCTGATATATTCTTTAAGCGGCGTATAGAACATGACCGAGAAAAAGACCAGATAATACACCGATAAAATGATCCCGTATTTGACACTGACAAAATAGCAGATCCCGATGGGAAGCAGCAAGGACCACAGGACCGCCGTCCCTTCTCCAACACCCTTTATTGTGTAAAAGGTAAACATGACCGCGCAGAACAGAAGAGGGATCTGAATCGCAATTTCTCTTTTTTTCAGGATCGCAGCACAATAGGCACAAACAGATCCGCCCAGAAAGGTAGCTGCTGCGGGAAAGATCATATTCATCTGCCCGGTAGCAATATCAATGATCAAGAGGATCAGTCCCAGAAGCGCGGTAAACAGGCTGACATAGGTCAGCGCAGTCAGATTGTCCTTCAGACGCTTGCCTGTGAATATGGTTGTATTAAGTGTTTTTCTGATTTCCTGTATTTTTTTCAGCATTTCTTATATGATCAAACCCCCAAAAAGCACGGTTTTCATGGACGGAGATATGATAGCAAAGCAGGGTGATACTGTCAAGAAAAAGACCCCTTTTCATTTCATATTGAAAAAACGGAAAAAATAAGATAGATTAAAAACGTAACGGTAAAGCGGAGCTTTGGCTCTCACATACAAAAGGGGAACAGACAAATGAAAAAACGATTGTTGAAACAACTCCCGTTGGCCCTGGCTTTTATGCTTCTGGCCGCCGGCTGCGGAAAAACCCAGGATGCCGCTCCTACCGGTGATCAGGCCCAGGAGGCAGCAGAAAGTAAGGAGGATGCAACCTCGGATGATGCCGGCAAGATCGATGATTATATCGGCAGCTGGAAGTATGATGAAAGCGACACCTACCTGACGGTAAAGGATGACGGCAGCTGGATCGCAGTAGATTCCGCGGGAAATATCCTGGGTGTGGGAACGGCAAAAATGAACGGCGACCTTTTTTGCCTCTACAACAAATACAACGAAAGCGACTATTGTGTATTCAGCCTTGAAGGCGACAAGCTGAAAGACTATGATGGCCAGCCTTTAAGTAAGGCAGAGAGTGCTCCCCAGGCATTAGGTTACCCCCTGCAGGAATACTACGGCATGTGGGCTGGTAATGAAACCGCAGGCGAAGGCTATCTTGTGGATATTCAGGAAAAAAATGCCAAGATCTTTGTAACAAGCCTGAAAGACGGTCAGGTGGATGAAAACAGCGAGGCTAACTATTCCTATGAAAACGGTAAGATCTGTATCAAAGGAGAAGATGCCACCCTGGAATTCGTACTGTATGAAGACGGCACATTGCATATGACCGGCGCGGATTCCGGTATCACGCTGGAGAGAAAAGATACTTTTGCCGCTTATGACAATGTAACGCCTTTCGATGAAAAAAGCCAGAAATTCACACCGGAAAATCAGCCGGATGTAACTTTCTGCTATCCGGATACCCTTGGTATCATCGACCAGAAGACCGACAGCAACAATTTGTGGATCTGGTGCAAATCCGCCCGTCTGGACGAAGCCCATCTGGAAAATGATAAGCACTCCCTCATCGGATTGGGGGTTTCTTCCTGGAATGAAAAAGAGCAAAAGTATCTGAACATGGGTGAATATGTGGCAAAGGCTTATATCCAGATGTTTGCCAATGAGTATGCACAGGCATTCTTTAAAGACGATCTTGTATATGCAGCGCCTTTTTCCTTTACCAACGGCGGCGATTATTACGAGATGAAATTGGTGTGTGCTTTAAAGCCCAATGCCATCTTTACGGACGGATATGAAGCGGCTGCTCTTTTTACAGTCCGCTATTCCGACAGCAAATATCAATTCTACAGCATGGTGGAAGCACCGGTGGATAATCTGCTGCACTACAATGCCATCACGGATTCCATTCTGGATTCTGCCCAATATGAAGATACCGGATGGACCACCGCAGGAACTGCGGCACCTGATATGGAAGCAGCTTATGCGGCTTATCAGGAGATCGTAGGTTCCGCTGCCTCTTCTTCCGCCGGAAACGGCAAGGCAGTTGCAGGAAAATCCGTAAAAGAAAAAGGCGGAAAGAAAGCTGCTTCTCCGAAGATCGTCAACAACAAAGGTGCCAACGCAAAGAAGGGAACCGGCGGTGTGCTGCAACCTTTCTATTGGACTGACGCAGACGGATACATCTGGTACTGGGACGGATCTGACGTGATCGGATATGGCGCATCCGGAGATTTTTATACGGATGACGGTATGCTGTATGAATCCAACGATGCCGGCTGGGATACGGATCTGAGCTACGATTATGACTACGATTACGAAGTCTATTCCGATCCCGGCGACGGAGATGACGCCTGGTCCGATCCCGGTGATACGGATGATTATGATATCTACTCGGATCCCGGTGACGGAGACGACGCCTGGTCCGATCCCGGTGACACCGACGATTATGACGTCTACTCGGATCCCGGCGACGGAGACGATGCCTGGTCCGATCCCGGCGACAGCTATGATGACTATGGTGATGACTATGGTGATGACTGGTAAAAAAGAAAGGAAAAGGGATGCCCTGCGGCATCCCTTTTTTATGCATATCTCAGGCTTCCAGAATCTGTTTCAAATGCGACGCATCCCTTAAAAGCTGTATTTCGGGAACGCCGGAAGCAGAAGCTAACAATTTCTTTGCCTTTTCCTGCACCTCTTCATCCATGGCATAAATGCTGTTTGCCCTGGGGGCGGCGAATAAAAGCGCATGTTTCATATTCGAAACCTTTTCCGTTTCAATCTGCCGGATGATCTCTTTCGTGATAAACAGGATCCTTTCGGAATCCATGGTGGATAAAATGATCAGCCTGAAGGCACTTTCCATATCATACAAAAGAACCTTGTCGAATTTCGCTCCGGCATAGTACCTGCGCGCCGCCAAGGCCAGATCGTAGATCAGATACTTCATTGCAAACCGGAAGGATATCCATCCCTTTTTCCGCTTAAGCAAAAGACTGGAGCCCTTTCCGGTTAGCCTTCGCTTCTTTTCCACACCGATGACATGATCCTGCTTCAAAAGCGGATAGGCACTGTCTCTGTTTTTGTCGATGCTTTCCTTTACACCGGAAAAATAGATCTCATTTTTCGTTCTGTCATAGATATCCGACAGTTCATATAAACGTTTTGTTTCCTCGCCTTCCCGAAAGCTTTCGGAAAAAACAAGCATCCGGCGTCTGTCATCTTTTTTGATATCACAGACAGTATAATCGGAAAGATCCGGATTCTCCGTTAAAAGGGCACAGAGTCTGGCTGCATTATCCTTTGTATCATAACCGCAGATCCTTTGGTGGATCTCTTCGTCATCATAGGTCTTACCCCGTTTGATGGCAGCAAGTACCTCTTCCTTTGTTCTGACCTTATCAAAGGGGAAGGATAAAAGATCCATGTAGGTTCCCCGTTTTTCCACATACAGCTCATAGTCATCACAAAAAAGGATGATCTGTTTTCTAGTGGCCAGATAATCAAAGAAAACACTGGAATAATCCGAAATCAGCGCCTCCGTAACCGCAAGCAGTCTGTAGGAATCAATATCCGGCGGAAACACCTTAATATGACGGTATCCCGAATAATCCAGACTGTCCTTCACCAGATGATGAAGATTGACATACAGCAGTCTGTCATCTCCCAGATTTTCATCCAGATAATCCAAAAGATCCTTTGTCTGGGCGATTATTTCTTCATGACTTAAATAATCCCGGAAGGTAGGCATGTAAGCATAAAGCTTTTCTCCATTTGGAGCCAGTCTTTTTCTCAGCTCCCCGTCATCTTCCGAAAGGGCCTGCAGCATGCCGCCGGTTCTCGGATACCCCAGCATGATCACCTTGGCATTCATCAGATTACTGACTTTATAAGCATTTATGATGCTGTCCCTTGCGGCATCGTTGGGCTCCACCATGTAATCGGCGGAAATGAAGCTTTTTTGTACCTCGCCGCTGGTATGCATGTTGGTGCTGTTCTTATCCAGACCCAGTTTTTTCAAAGGGGTTCCGTGCCAGATATTGATATACACCTGTCCCGGTTTTTTCACCCAACTCTCCGGAAAAAAAGTCTCCGTAATCAAGTAGTTCACACATTCCAAAATCTTTGAATATTCCGTCGGTTCGGTGATCTGCTCGGTCCGCGTCCAGTTATTATCCTTAATATATCCGGCCACAACTTCCTTATTTTCCGGTGATGATCTGACATAGACCCTGTAATCGGCAAATCGGGGATTTTGGTTCAGCTCATTTAAAATATAATACATATTTCCCCGGACATTATGACCGAGACCCAGAAGAAGAACTGTGTTTTTTTGGATCGGTTGTTCAAAAAAATGATCCGATGCCGACTTGGTTGCCCGCCCGGAAAGCGCCTTGACCACTGCTCCGTAAGGGGTGTGCACCAGTTTATTACGTTCATCTATATCAAATTCGCCAAAGATCTTCGCCATTACCCTGTCCTCATTCCATCTGTTGTCATATCTTCTACTATGCTATTTTGCTATATTTTTACGGATAAAGCAAGATACCGTCACTGTTTTCCTGTTTTGTTCATTTTTTTATAGGATTTAACCCATTTGGATATCTCTTTTTTCTTAGCATAGTTGCGCTGGTTTTCCGCGCCGAGACTCTGATACAGTTCATACCGCTGCCTGGACAATTCGCCGCTTTCCAAAGCAGCCCTGACGGCGCATCCCGGTTCGGTTTCATGTCTGCAGTCACGGAACCTGCAAAGACTCTCCAGCCTGCCGATATCCGAAAAAGTATCTTCAATCCCTTCTCTCGTATTGGCCATACCGATCTCCCGCATGCCGGGCATATCGATAACGGAAACATCGTTTTCCAAAAAGATCATTTCCCTGTGGGTGGTAGTATGCCGGCCCTTGGAATCATCCTCCCGGATCTTTCCGGTCTTCATGGTTTCCTTTCCGGTAATAGCATTGATCAGCGTTGATTTTCCGGCACCGGAGGAACCCAGAAGGCAAATGGTTTTTCCCGGAGAAAAATACTCCTTCAGCTCATCAAGACCGATGTCATACAGCGCCGAAATCGCATGTACCTTCACTTTTTCGGAAACGGTTTCCACTTCTCTTACATATCTTCCCACGTTGCTGCAAAGATCGGATTTTGTCAGGATCACCACAGGAACAGCTCCGGCCTGCAGCGCCACCGAAGCATACCTTGCGATTCGGTTATAATTGTAATCATCGTTTAAGGATGTGACGATAAAGGCATAATCCACATTGGCTGCCATATATTGCATCACACCGGTCTTGGCCTGATCGGGCCTTTGTAAAAGTCCTGTGCGCTCACAAACGGAGAGAATGATGCTGTCGCCGCAGCGGTTATACTGAAAGGTCACATAGTCACCCACCACGGGAAGATGTTCGGGATCCTCCCCATAAAAACTTCCTTTTAATTTTGCAGGCAGCTCCTGCTCCTGAAAGCGGATGGTATAACTGTTTTTCTGCACCCGGCAGATCCTGCCCATCTTTTCTTCCGGGTTTTCTATTCTGATAATGTTTGTATTCAATTTTCTGATCTCCTTTATTATACGCTAACGATTATACTTTTTGATCGGAGACCTCTGTGTATGGATTTTTATAAGAGAAATAAATGCAGCTGCCCGGGCGGGTAACAGCCGAAAAAAAACCGCGACAAAACTGCCACGGCATAAAGTCTTATGATTCAGCAAACAGATTCGAACCTGACTCTTAAAGATCACAAACCGAGGTCTCAATACGATATTCAATTTCTTTTCTTACTACTACACTCATCATATGTACCTCGCTTTCTTTTAGATTTTTTACAACCCCTAATGTAGCAGACACATTTGGAATTGTCAATAGGGTAATATAGCACAAATGATCCGTGATCACAGAAAGAAAACGAAAAATATCATATAACAGTATATAACAGTTGACAACAGTTCTACACTGTTATATACTGTTTGTGGAGGATAACGATATGCATATCATTTTAAACAATACTTCCATGGTGCCTATTTACGAGCAGCTGATGGATCAGATCAAAAATGAGATCCTAAAAGGCAGCCTGCAGGAAAACGAAGTGCTCCCGTCGGTAAGATCCCTTTCCGCCGAACTTCGCATCAGTGCGCTGACCGTAAAAAAGGCCTATGACAGGCTGGAAGAAGAAGGCTTTGTCGTGACTGTACATGGGAAAGGCACCTACGTAGCTGCCACCGACAGGCAGCTGGCCCTGGAAGCACGAAAAAAGACAGTGGAAGATGACTTCGCTGCTGCCGTTTCTAAGGCACGCGCCGTTGGCTTTTCCAAAGACGACATTTTAGAGATCGTAAAGATCATACTGGAGGACGACTAATGGTCAAACTGGACAATCTTGTAAAAAAGTACGGTGATTATTTCCTTCATATCTCGATGGAGATCCCGGACGGTACCGTGACGGGTATTGTGGGAAAAAACGGAGCCGGTAAAAGCACAACGATCAAAGCAATCCTTGGTCTTATTAAACCGGATGAAGGAAACGTTACGATCAACGGCAAAGAGGTAACAAAGCTGAGCGAATCGGATAAAGCAAAGCTGGGCGTTGCTTTATCCGATTCGGGATTCAGCTCCAGCCTTACTGTAGAGGATATCATTCACATTCTCAAAAAACTCTATCCTGCGTTTGATGAGGCATTTTTCAGAAGCACCTGCACATCTCAGGAACTTCCCTTTGACAAAAAGATCAGGGATTTTTCCACCGGTATGCGGGCAAAACTTCGGGTACTCGTTGCCATGAGTCATAACGCAGAGCTGCTCATCATGGATGAGCCTACAGCCGGACTCGATGTTGAGGCAAGAGGCGAGATTCTCGATCTGCTTCGTCAGTATATGGCGAATAATGAGAATCGCTCCATCCTTCTTACCTCCCATATTTCCTCGGATCTGGAGAGTCTGTGTGATGACATCTACCTGATCCATGACGGGCGCATCATCCTTCACGAAGATACGGATACCATCTTAAGTAATTACGCCCTCCTGAAGGTCGATGAGGATGCCTATGAAAACCTTGACAAAAGCTATCTTCTCGGAACGAAAAAAGAAGCCTTCGGATATGCGTGTTTTACAGGTGAAAAACAGTTTTATGCTGAAAATTATCCGGATATCGTCATAGAAAACGGTAAAATAGACGATCTGATATTAATGATGACGGGAGGAAAATAACATGCTTGGACTGATAGAAAAAGATCTGCGGCTTACGCTCAAAAGAAAACAAACCCTTATGGTTTTCTTTGTTATGGCACTGATCATGGGGTTATCCATGGATGGCTCTTTCATCATCGGCTATCTGACCCTGTTCGCATCCATCGTGGCCATCGGCACCATCAGCTATGATGAATTCGACAACGGGTTCTCTTTTCTGATGACATTGCCCTTTGGTCGGAAAACCTATGTCAGAGAAAAATACCTGTTCAGCCTGATGTTAGCAGCCATAGCCTGGTGTTTTGGGATCATCCTGTGCTGCGTCGAAAATGCGATCCGCCAAAACGGAGCGATCCGGGCAGATGAGCTGCCGAAACTGTTTGCTTTTATTCCTTTAATGTATCTTTCGGCAGCGATCATGATTCCTCTGCAGCTGAAGTTCGGCTCGGAAAAAAGCAGGATCGTTTTGTTTATCATCTTTGGGTTCCTTGCGGCTCTGCTCTTCGGCGGGGCAAGGACCTCCGTCGGTACAAAGATTCTGGGCCGACTGGTTGAGGTGCTGGATCAAATGTCTTCCGCTGTGGTTCTGGCTGTGATCGTTGCCGTATGTATGCTGCTGGCCGGGGGGTCTTATTATTGCAGTATTAAGATCATGGAAAAGAAGGAGTTTTAAGGGGCCCTCACGGGCGTTCGGGACGCAATGAGGCCGCAGGGATTTGAACCTGCGGTCTCCGCTCCGCTCCGGTCGGTCCAGAGCAGGCGTCCCCCGGAAGCCTTGGACCCTCTGCGTCCCGAATATCGTTTTACTTTTTTTACAACTTTCTGATTTCTTCTGAATCGCCCTTTTTCGGGGTATTCTTGTACTCACTCTTTTCCCATTAAAACAAAATAACACGGAATAAAAAACGAAAACTGCATTTT
>JAIKWF010000043.1 GCA_024685005.1 Lachnospiraceae bacterium | reverse complement strand
CTTCCACGGTAAGGAGTTTTTTCTCTTTACGGTAAGGACTTTTTTCTATCGATGGTAAACAGTTTTTTTCAGATACGGTAAGCACTTTTTTCTTTTAGGTAAGGTAGGTAAAAACCGGGACGTGTTATATTATCATATCATCAAAAGGATGCATCCCCTGAAACTGAAAGGAGGCGGGCACAAGTGAAAGTAAGCATTGATATCTCCCCCGATCATAAGGAACCTTACGCCGTGATCCATACGGATAAGGTAACGGAGGAGATACAGAGAATGATCGATATCTTCTCGATAAATGAAGCCCCCATTACAGCCCTGCAGAACGAAGAGGACATCATCGTCCTGCAGACAAAGGAAATATACATGGTCAGAGTCGAGAACGGTGACACCATGATCTATGGAGAAAAGAATAAATACCGTTCAAGAAAAAGACTCTATGGAAGCAAAAAAGATGAACGAAAAGATCCAGCAGATGAAATAAAAGTGTTCTAAACCCGCCAAACCTATGTCAGAAACACATACCACTTTCCCGGCCGTTCCGGTAACACCGTTCGGAAAAGTGTATACAGCAGGATAACCACCAGCACATCTCCGAGATAGTTGCGGATCCAGCCGTGTGCGTAGAGTCCGATCAGTATCTCTGTGCCCAGAAGCACCACGGATACGATAAAGTAGATAAGGCGTTTCTTCACCACAGCCGTTATCAGTCCCACTCGATATCGTCGGAATTCTGTTCCAGGAAGGCGTATATCTCATCCTCATTATCGAAGAGCTCGTCCAGCATCTTTTTCAGCTTCTCTGCCACAGCCTTTCCGGCATCCCCTGTATCATTGATATACACACTGTACATCTCCGCTTCCGGATCCGAGTCCAGTTCCTCAAGTATATCCGGCGCATTCTGTTCCAGATAGGCATTTATAAACGCCTCCCAGTTATAGCCGTTCATATAGGCAGCTTCGCACATCTCCTGCATTTTTGAGCCTATCGCCATGATCTTTTCGTCTCCGGCATCAAATGAAAGTGCGATACAGTCATCCAGTTCCTGCAGTCTTACACGATCTTCCATTCCTGTCTCCTCCTTTGTTCCTGATCTTTCCGGCCTTGATGTCGGTTCTATAGAAAAGATATATGTTATCCCGGCAGTGTCCGCATCTGCTGTGATTTCTTATGTATATTCCAATTTACCCCTCTTTTGAAAAGAATGCAAGACCATACTTTTTCCGGGCTTTTACGCCGGTTTCCTTACCACGCCGCAGAATCCCCAGCTCTCCTTCACGACCTCCCCGTTGGCCAGGATCTCCCGGATCCGCACACGGCTCGCCTCCTCCGGCGCCACCTCCCGGTCCGCATCATCGTAATAGCTGATCTCCGTATAATCTCCCTTGCTCTGCTTTCCGTTAAAAAGTTTCACACATCCGATCATCATTCCAATTCCTCCTTCACCAGGTGTCTCTTATCACTTGTTATATTCAGAATTGTCCGTTTTTTGCTGTCCAATATTCTGTACTCAAAAACATGGAGTAAAAGGTTGACGGAACAGCTCCAAAATGATAGTATTAAAGAGCTTTAGGAAAAGTGTCTTGGAACAACACGCATTCCAAAGAGGGAAACCTGCTGCTGACACCTGCCAAAACAGAAGTCTCATTTTTCCCAAAGCACGATCCGAATCATCTGATGACGAGAAATCGCATCCCGTTCCTCGAAAGAGGGCAATGTTGCAGATCTTCAGCAGTATTTGTGACATGGTGATTCACTTCGAAAGCAGGAGTACTACAAGTAACACTTTTCCGATTTTCTTCAAGAAATTTTTCATCGATTATTCAGACCCTGACAACTCAATATCACATATTCCTTTGCATGACTGCTTTACGTATCTCTTCAATCTCTGCCATGTCACTGAACCTATGCACCATGCAAAGCAGTAATGACATACTGCCGTTTTCATCTTTAACAGTAACGTTCACACCCACGCCCGAACGAACTGCTACCCTTACTATATCGGTAATGCTGTCAAGCCTGAGCACAGCTCCGTTTTTTATATACAGATAATATCTGCCAAGCCTGAACTGGTCATGCGCAAAGGGTTGCGCTAAGGCAAAATCGCTGATCATCATCCGCCCGCCGTCTTCAGCAAGGAAGGAGTTGAGCCTTTTTGATGCTCCTGCTCGATATCTGTAGGCGAGCCAGCAAAGAAAAGCAAATACAGCACTTACTATGGCGCCTGTGGTCACAGCAATCAACAAAC
>JAIKWF010000004.1 GCA_024685005.1 Lachnospiraceae bacterium | reverse complement strand
ACAGCCTTTCTTAAAAGTGGTGAAAAGCCTGTTCTGCTCGCACTCGGCGCAATGTCATTCGAAGATAAAGCAGAAACGGATAAACTGGATATGTTTGTCAAAGCATTTCAAAAGGCGGGATGCAGGGCAATCATACAAGGTTTTCAAAAATCACTTGAAGAGTATAAACTTCCGGAAACAATGATGTCTGTTGGGAGTGTTCCTCATAGCTGGCTCTTCAAACAGTGCAGCTTCGTGATTCATCACTGTGGTTTTGGAACATCTGCTGCAACCATGATCTATGGAATACCGTCCATACCGGTTCCTCATGTGCTGGACCAGATGGGATTTGCAATGCAGCTTAAAAATTTAAATGTGGCCACAGAACCATTGAAAGCAAAGGACCTGACTGAAGAAAATATCTATAATTCCATTGTTCAAATGAAAGATACGTATGATGAAAAAAGCAAAAATGCAATGGAGATATCTGATAAGATCAAGACTGAGGGTGGATTGTCTGAAGCAGTACAATTAATTGAAAGTGTTATTTGATTTAAAGGTACTGTCTGTATCGCTTATGGTTAGTGGATTTCGAAGAAAGGCGGGTTACGGTTAAGAGAGCTGATGGCAAGGTCGGTTTTGAAAAGCTTAGGAAGTAGGAACGGATTAAGGGGAGTAAGCGATGATCAAGATAAGGTTTGGCCGGCGTTCAGTTTGTATGGGCGACGATGTCGATAATGGAATATATGAGATAGAAATGCCGGATGAGGCAACATTGGCAGAACTGGTGCATGTTCTTTTGTATGGCGGCAATGGCAATACCTGGCCTATCCCGACGACATCTTCTTGTTGGAATATTTACTCAAACATAGGACGGATCGCGGATATTTTACCTGAGAAAAAACAGATCGACTATTTTGACAGAGATGAGAGTGAAGCGCTTTCTTCTCTCGAGATAGAGTGGGTATATGGCGGCCATGAAGAAAAAGACTTGGATATCGCGCTTATCGAGAGGTCGTATTTCAAATGAATGGTCGACGAAAAAGTAGCGTTATGATGAAACCATAGCCACCTTAGAGGAATTGCGGGAAAGAAACAAGGATGAAAAGATACGCGAAGAAGTGGATAGGCTTCTGAGGATGTGGGGCTGAGCATGCGGCTGAAGGATCTGCTATTGAATAAAATAAGACCACGCAGTTATGATGGGGAGCGAAGCGGCGAATCCTAGCAATTTATCTCGCAAAATAACTAACCAAGCACACTGTAAAATAGTGAAAAAATAGTGTAATTTTAATGGAGATTTCAGAGAGATTCTGATATAATCACCTTGAGGCGATTTGGCGTGATTAAAGCAATACTTACAAATGAGATTCTTAAGTATATAACAGAAATCGAAAAAAACAGATATAGAGTATCCACCGTAAAGATGTCTCGGTCTGTCGCAAACAGGCTACGTAAAAACTCAAAAAAGAAGAGTTCCTATGCATCAAACAAGATCGAAGGAAATCCTCTTTCTGAGAAGCAGGTTGATGAAGTGATCGATCGAGATGAAAGAAAACATTTCTTAAAACCTGAGCAGGAAGTGAGAAATTATTTTCTTGCATTGAATTATCTGGAGGAAAAAGCAAAAAAGAAAGAGAATTTTTCAAAAAAACTGATCCTTGAGGTGCAGAAGTATGTAGAAAAGGGTGCATCAAAGGAAAAGATAGGCCTTCGTGGTCCTATGCCCCGGGGGTACTTTTTGCCGTATATGATTCCCAAACGGGGATCCTGAATAAGACCATGCGTGATGATTATTCGGATCTGGAAAAGGTCCTTGCCCTGTATGAATATTTTTGTACAGAGTATACCTACGACTACGAGATTTATGAGGAGATGAGCGATCGATATATTGAGGAACTGTCGGCCTACCGGTTTTTGACCACCGATCACGGGGTCTGCTCGGAATGTGCCCCGGCCTTTTCCTACCTTTTGCTTCAGGCGGGGGTCGATGCCACAACAGCAGGTGGGATCTGCCCGAGAAATGGGGAAGGGCATGCCTGGTCCTATGTGACCATAGGTGGAAAGAATTATCATCTGGATCCGACCTACGGAATGGAATCCGGTGTATGCCTGTCCTACTTTATGATGACAGACGAGCAGAGAGAACATGAGGATGGTTACAAAAAGAGTGAGACCTGCGTGGGATGTCATTATAAGGGGGAGCAAAACGGAGATCTGTATGATGCAGACGATGACTATTTTGCCCCGCTGTGGGATGGTTATCTGACCTCGTTTGATCCTGATAAGAACCTGATCTACTACACGGACAGCGACGGCAATGATGCCGAGCTTGATTATTCATCTTTTGAAAATAATACAGGCGAGAAAAGCAAATAGAAGAGCAAAGAAAAAGCGCAGAAGAAGGTCATCTTCCTCTGCGCTTTGCACCTGTTTCAACGTAG
This sequence comes from Lachnospiraceae bacterium, assembly GCA_024685005.1. Taxonomy (GTDB): domain Bacteria; phylum Bacillota; class Clostridia; order Lachnospirales; family Lachnospiraceae; genus RGIG7926. The sequence continues at coordinate 1,641 of JAIKWF010000004.1, read as the reverse complement.
TAACGGTCTTTGTTATTGTACATCTCCTGCTCTGCATCCGTCAGCAGCTCCATGGCGGGGCGATCATTGTCATAGGCATATCCCACGGAAGCGATCCGGTCGTTTTTCTCGATGGCGGAATTGAGCGCATCCCGCAGCTGCAGGAACCGGTCCTTTGTGATGTCACACAGCAGGATCACAAACTCATCACCGCTGATCCGGCAGATCGATCCCGCGTCCTGATAGACAGACCGGAGGATGTCCGCAAACCTGCGGATATAGGCATCGCCGGCCTCATGGCCGTGATTGTCATTCACGTACTTCAGGGCATTCAGATCACAGAATACGATGCCGATCCCCGAATGACCGGCTGCGCTTTTGACAGCTTCATTAAAGCCTCTGCGATTCAGCAGCCCCGTCAGGGTATCCTTGATGGACAGCTCATTCATGATCTGCTCCCGCAGATGGGCTTCTGTGATCTCTTCCCGCCGAATGTAGGTGAATATCACAGAACAGGACAGAGCCGTCGTCAGATAGCCCAGCTGAAGCTGCGGCACGACGAAAAGGATCAGTGCCGCCCACAGGGGGAAGATTACAAAGGATCCCAGTACCAACGTATTTCTCCGTCCCAGGCTTTTAAAACTGATCAGCAGAAGGAACAGAATATAAATAAAGCATACAATGGGCATGGCCGTCAGGATATCACGCCAGGGTCCGTAGACCAGTTTGTGTTGTTGAACCGAGAAAAACTGCCCGTTGCATATGCCGATGACGATCCACAGAATGTTCAGGCCGGAAAAGATCACAACCGGGTAGATCATCTTAAAGGAGATCTTCTTGGTGTGCCGTATGATCATGATCATGTAAAAGGTGAAGACTATGATACATACGTGGATAAGGGAAAACGCCATTGTATTGACGATAATAAGCGATATACTGCCGGCCGTTCCCGCATCCAGAATATAACTGAGTGCGTCAAAAAACAGACCAAGGGTGGTAGACAGTGTAAGCATCAAGAAGACTTTTTGTTCGTTTTTGTAGATTTCGGATTTGTTTCGAAGACTGCCCAAAATGATCATCATAAACAAGATGCTGACGATCTCGGCAGATGCGATTCTCAAAGTCATACAGGTTCTCTCCTTGAAGGTATGCGGTTCTTTAGCAGATATATTCTATCATGCGCATCAGCAATTGTATAGGAAAGATGTAAAAATCTAACGTGTATTCCGCCGGGTTTCTGCTATAATGCAATAAGGAGACAAGCTGGCCCAATGGTAGGAGTTGTAAAGGGAGGAAATGACCATATGAAAAAAGCAGGCAAAATGATTCGAGTATTCGGAAAAATATAAGACCCCGGTGCTCTTTCGCCCCACCACCCGTGTCAATCACGGCTATGCCTCCATCGAGGCACAGGAGACCTATATCCCTAAGGCCTTTGCGGGTTTTAAAAAGGATGCGGGGCGGTTTGTCATCTTCCCCCGTCTGTCCTATAAAAACCACGGTATGATGGAGGAACGCAACATTCGCATCGGTGAGGACTTCTCCTCCTACGCCCTGCTACTGGCGGAAGAGATCGAGCGCAGAGGCATGAAGGATGACATCTACCTGACAAAGGGCGTCATCGGTTCCGAGCGCTGGAGCGAAAAGAGGAGAGAAACAAAC
>JAIKWF010000002.1 GCA_024685005.1 Lachnospiraceae bacterium | reverse complement strand
TTCTTAACTTTTGCCTTAGCGAATACTTCGGTCTGAGGTACCAGCAAAGTAAGTACCATAGCAAGTGTTAAGATCATGCTGAGCATTTTCTTAATGTTTTTTTGCATAAGACTTCTCCTCCTTTTTTTCTGCTTTTTGTCTTTGCATTCCGGTCGTTGTCGACCATGCACGGTTATTATAATATGTTACATGGGCACTGTTAAGTATAATTTCTTCATATTGCGAAATTCGCGTTTTTTATTGTGAAAAGTTTCCTGTTGTCTAATTCTGTTTGAAATGGTATAGTGGTGGAGGTTTGGAAGATGCAGACAAATGTTCATTAAATTAAGAAGAATGGGAGATGTATGATGAGTAACGACAGATATGTAAGCCCTTTATCGGAACGTTATGCAAGTAAGGAGATGCAGTACATTTTTTCTCCGGACATGAAATTCAGAACCTGGAGAAAGCTTTGGATCGCACTGGCTGAAACGGAAATGGAGCTTGGCCTTTCCGAGAACGGAAAGCCTGTCATCACCCAGGAGATGATCGACGAGCTGAAGAGCCATGCGGATGATATTAATTATGAAGTGGCAAAAAAGCGTGAGGCAGAAGTGCGTCACGATGTTATGAGCCATGTGTATGCTTACGGAAAGCAGTGTCCGAAAGCTGCCGGTATCATTCACCTGGGAGCAACTTCCTGTTATGTGGGTGACAATACGGATATCATCGTTATGAAGCAGGCCCTGGATCTGGTTCGCAAGAAACTGGTAAGCCTCATCGATGAGCTTTCCCGTTTTGCGGATGCACAGAAAAACGTTCCTACCCTTGCCTTTACTCATTTTCAGCCGGCGCAGCCTACAACCGTAGGAAAGCGTGCGACTCTTTGGATCAATGAATTTTTGATGGATCTGGAGGATCTGGAATATGTTTCGGGCACCTTAAAGCTTCTCGGCTCCAAGGGAACTACCGGAACCCAGGCATCTTTCCGGGAGCTGTTTAATGATAATGATGAGATCATCGACCGGATCGATCCCATGATCGCAGAGAAGATGGGCTTTGCAGCATGCTATCCCGTTTCCGGTCAGACCTATTCCAGAAAAGTGGATACCAGAGTGCTGAATGTACTTGCCGGTATTGCGGCATCTGCCCACAAGATGAGCAATGATATCCGTCTCCTGCAGCATCTGAAAGAAGTGGAAGAGCCCTTTGAGAAAAATCAGATTGGTTCTTCGGCTATGGCATATAAGAGAAATCCCATGCGTTCGGAGCGTATTGCTTCCCTGGCACGCTATGTGATGATCGATGCGTTAAATCCCGCCATCACTTCCGCAACCCAGTGGTTTGAAAGAACCCTTGACGATTCCGCCAACAAGCGTCTTTCCATTCCGGAAGGATTCCTTGCCACTGACGGTATTTTGGATCTGTGTCTGAATGTTACCTCCGGTCTTGTGGTAAATGATAAAGTCATCGAGAAGCATCTTATGAGCGAGCTTCCTTTTATGGCGACCGAAAACATCATGATGGATGCAGTTAAGAACGGTGCCAACAGACAGGAAATGCATGAGGAGATCAGAAGACTTTCCATGCAGGCCGGCGAGCATGTAAAGAAGGAAGGAAAAGAGAACAATCTCTTAGAGCTTATTGCATCGGATGATCGTTTCGCGCTGAGTCTGGAAGAACTGGAAAAGACCATGGAGCCCTCTTTGTATGTGGGACGCGCACCCAAGCAGGTGGATGCTTACCTTGCCAATGTGGTTTATCCGGCACTTTCCGAAAGAGAGCAGCTGAAGGGAGCAACGGCTCAGATCAATGTCTGAGCCGGAAATTCCGGAATATACATAAAACAGCCACGGAAACGGGGCGGAGCAAAACGAAAACGAAATCAGATCTGAATTATTTCAGAGCAAAGGAAAGCGGCTTCTGCAGAAGCCGCTTTCCTTTCTTATGAGGGATTCATGAAAAAATATAAAGAGTTGAAACACTCTCGAGGGGAAAGTTGAGGGGTTCTCTCCCTTCGATGAAATTATGATATCTTTTAATTGTGTTTATTTTGTGTTCTCTCAATGAAGAATTTATTAACAATCCGCAAAAAAAATTTTATAATTGAAACGGAAAAACAATTTTACAATCCGCAAAACTTGTTATATACTACTAAAGGCGCAAAAACAAGTATGCACAATCCTCTGTTTTCGGTATTGTGCAGACCACCAAAGAATGGAGAATGCTATGGTAAAAGCAGTTGTAGGAGCTAACTGGGGTGATGAAGGAAAAGGTAAGATCACGGACATGCTGGCTGAAAACGCAGATATTATCATTCGTTTTCAGGGTGGCGCCAACGCAGGTCATACCATTGTGAACAATTATGGTAAATTTGCGTTGCACACACTTCCTTCCGGCGTTTTTTACGATCATACCACCAGCATCATCGGAAACGGCGTGGCACTTGATATTCCCAAGCTGATGAAGGAGATCAAGTCCATTACGGATGAAAATGTACCGATGCCCAGAATCCTGGTATCCGACAGATGCCAGATCGTTATGCCTTATCATGTGCTGTTTGATCAATATGAAGAAGAGAGACTGGCAGGTAAGTCCTTTGGCTCTACCAAGTCCGGTATCGCACCTTTTTATTCCGATAAGTATGCAAAGATCGGATTCCAGGTCAGCGAACTCTTCGATGAAGAGATCTTAAAAGAAAAAGTAGAGAGAGTCTGCAATCTGAAAAATGTATTGCTGGAGCATCTGTATCATAAGCCGCTGCTGGATCAGGCAGAGCTTTTGGATACACTGCATTCCTACAGGGATATGGTGGCTCCTTACGTATGTGACGTCTCTCTTTATCTGGACAAAGCCATCAAAGAAGGAAAAGAGATCCTGTTAGAGGGTCAGCTGGGAACCTTAAAGGATCCCGATCATGGTATTTATCCCATGGTCACATCTTCTTCCACCCTTGCGGCATACGGTGCCATAGGGGCAGGGATTCCGCCCTATGAGATCAAAAAGATCGTTACGGTATGCAAGGCTTATTCCTCTGCAGTAGGAGCAGGTGCATTTGTGACCGAGATCCTTGATGAGGTTGAAGCAGATGAGCTTCGCAGACGCGGCGGTGACGGCGGCGAGTACGGCGCAACCACCCACAGACCCAGAAGAATGGGCTGGTTTGACTGTGTGGCTTCCAAGTACGGCTGCAGACTGCAGGGTACCACGGATGTGGCTTTCACGGTGCTGGATGTTCTGGGATATCTGGATGAGATTCCTGTTTGTACCGGCTATGAGATCGATGGAGAGGTTACCACCGATTTCCCTGTTACCAGTAAACTGGAAAAAGCAAAACCCGTATATGAAACTCTTCCCGGATGGAAGGGTGAGGATATCAGAGGAATCAGAGATTTTGATCAGCTTCCCGAAAACTGTAAGAAGTATGTAGAGTTTATAGAGCAGCAGATCGGATTCCCCATCACCATGGTTTCCAACGGTCCCGGAAGAGAGGATATTATTTACCGAACAAGTAAGCTGGCAAAATAAGAATGAAAAAAGGCAGCGATCACGGTCGCTGCCTTTCTTGGTTTTATTTTTTGAAATGCCTGTTTTTGGAAATCGTAACGGTGTCTTCGGAATTTTCCGTATTCTCGGGCTGATCGTTTGTGGCGCTTCCTAAGTGAAAGTCGGCCATGGTTTTTTTACCCGTCAGTTTTCCGAAGAGCCAGATATAGATCCACAGCAGGATGGGACAGGCGATGGAGCAAAACAGGAAAGCGTAAAATACCTGGCCGCCGGGATTTAAAAAAGCGGAGATGACAAGGCCTGCAATCAGGCACAGGATCAAAAGGATACCAACCATCGCGGCAGTGCGCTGCTTTTTGCTGTACATAAGGACTCCTTTCATAGACAAAATACGGATGAAACGCCACTTATTATAGCATGAAAGACTTGAAAAAGAAACGAAAAGAAAACAAATTGACAAGAAAAAAAGCGATGGTATACTGAGAATATGAGCGCAAAAAAGAAAACAATTCCAAAACCATATTTGAGAGTGGGAACGCTTCTTTCGGAAGACCGTTACCGGATCGATGAGCTGATCGAGGACAATGATCTGGTGGTCAGCTATGTGGGATATGACATTTTCAGAAAAAAGAGAGTGATCATCCGTGAGCTGTTTCCCAAACAGATCGTAAACCGCGGTGCGGGAGAAGACCAGAGCGTATCATGCAGACTCCTGTCTTATGAGACCAATTTTGATTCCATGAAGCGCCATATGATCGACAGAGCGAGAAAACTCATCGCCCTGTATCCGGTAGAGGGGATCGGAAATATCGTTTCCTATTTTGAGGAAAACGGTACAGTTTATGTTGTGGAAGTAGAGATTTCGGAAGCTGTGACCCTTGCAGCTTTTCTGCATAAAAGACACAGCGTGAAGTTTACGGTAGAAGATCTTTTAAGCTATCTGGCTCCGCTGTTTGACACCCTTGATAAGCTGCATGCCAAGGACATCTGGCACGGCAGTATCAACCCCAATACCGTTATGATCACGCCGGACAAGAAGGCCTGGCTGGTGCATTTTACGGATCCCATGGAGGATATCTCCGCAGATTGTATGGGAATCTGCAGAGTCAGACGGGACGGCTTTTCGCCGGTGGAGCTGTATGTGTCCGAGGCAAAGCCCGGTAAGGCAGTGGATATCTTCGGCCTGGGTGCTCTGATGTACCGTTTTACCACGGGACGTGAGCTTCCGGCTTATTATCTTCGTATCAATGAAAAGAGAGATCCGAAGGAACCGAAGAACACCAGATCCATGATCATGGATTTCCAAAGCGACGCTATTATGAAGGCAGTTGCTTTATACGAGTTTGACAGATATGAGTCTGCGGGAGAACTGCTTGCGGCTTTGGCGCCGGAGGATATGGACCTTGAAAGTCTCCATTCCCAGCAGGAACTTCCCAGAACTGTTGCACAGCTTCCCTTGAAGTTTAAGATCCAGGAGCGCCAGAGACGCTGGTATGTGATCAGCCTGACGGCCATCGTGATCCTGTTCTTTGTGCTTTTGATCCCCAGGGCTTCGGATATTACCCGGACAGTCCGGATCAATCATTTTTACAAAAAGTTCAATCAGGCTAATGATTATCAGCGCTGCATGATGTTAAAGGGGCTTACCTCGTCCCAGCGCAAAGTCCTGACGAATGATTATGTGGATATTCCCAAGGGGCAGAGTGAGGAAGAGTACTCCAAAAACTTTGAGGTGAAGTACTACGATTTTCTGCTTCGTCACTATGTAGGGTTCGAAGATGTTGACAGAACGCGCAAACATTATGAGTATATGAAGATCGACCTTAGAGAGACCAAGGCTATCGTAACATATATTGCCGAGGACGGCGACAGGCAGGAAGATCTGTACTTAAAGCCTGAGATCGACGGAAGCTTCCGGGTTACGGAGTCCTATACCAACGACTACGGACAGAAGGTTTCCAAAAAGAAAAAAGCGAATAAAGACGGTGAAACGTCCGCACAAAAAGGACGATAAGATATAAACCGGTTTTGAAAGGAGAAATGAAACAATGGCATTATTACAGAAATGGCATGATATGGCCTATTCGGAGACAGCAGATAAGGGAAAGCTTAAAAAGCTCTGGCAGGCATATTTTCTGAAGGAAAAAGAGGTTTATCAGAAGCTTCTTGCAGACCCTGATACCGAAGTAAAGGGCACGGTAAAAGAACTGGCTGAAAAATTTGAACTGGACATTATGACCATGACGGGATTTCTGGATGGTATCAACGATTCCCTTGTAAAGCCCAATCCCATTGAGGAGATGGAAGAGGATACCGAGGTTTCCCTGAAATTCGATAAGGAACTTCTGTACAAGAACATGGTAGCAGCTGAGGCAGACTGGCTGTATAACCTGGAAGAGTGGAAGCCCATCTTTGATGATGAAAAGAGAAAAGAGCTTTACAAAGAGCAGAAGAGCTCTACCACTATCGTAAAGGAAGCAAAGGTATTCCCCAACGATCCCTGTCCCTGTGGCAGCGGCAAGAAATACAAAAAGTGCTGCGGAAAGAATGCCTGACCTGCGAACAATCTGAAAAGGGTTGACAGATTCCCGGGTTAGGGATAGACTAAAGCCAACATATCGGAACTTCATATGGAGGACAGTGATGAGAAGAGTACGATCACAATGACCTGTTTCAGAGAGGATGCCCGATCCGTAAGGTGGTGCTGAAAGACATCTATCCGGCCGTGATCCGAAGACCACCTCGGAGTCCGTTTAAAATGAGTGCTCCCAATGGGGGAAGCAGGGTGGAACCGCGTATATTACGTCCCTGGCATACAGTAGTGTGCCGGGGATTTTTAATTTGCAACAGAAACAGGAGGAATAACCATGAAGATCACATTAAAAGACGGAAGCAGCAAAGAATATGCCTCTTCCATGACCATCATCGACATTGCACGTGACATCAGCGAAGGCCTTGGCCGTGCTGCCTGCGCAGGTCTTGTAAACGGCGAGGTAAAGGACCTTCGCACCGAGATCAGCGAGGACTGCGAACTGGCCATCCTGACCCTGCATGATGCAGAGGGACTGCGGGTACTTCGCCATACCACAGCACATATTCTGGCAGAAGCGGTTAAGAGACTTTTCCCCAATGCCAAGTGTGCCATCGGACCTGCCATTGACGAGGGATTTTATTACGACTTTGATGCGGATCCTTTTTCCAGAGAAGATCTGGATAATCTGGAAGCGGAGATGAAAAAGATCATCAAGGAAGGCAATGAGCTGACCAGATTCACCCTTCCAAGAGAAGAAGCCATCAAGCTGATGGAGGAAAAAGACGAGCCTTACAAAGTAGAGCTGATCCGGGATCTGCCGGAGGATGCACAGCTTTCCTTCTATGATCAGAAGGGATTTGTGGATCTGTGTGCCGGCCCGCATATGATGAGCACCAAAGGCATCAAGGCATTTAAGCTGATCTCTTCTTCCATGGCTTACTGGAGAGGCGACTCCAACAAAGCAAGACTGCAGCGTATCTACGGTACGGTATTTGCCAAAAAGGATGAGCTGGAAGCATATCTGGCACATCTGGAGGATATCAAGCAGCGGGATCATAACAAACTGGGTCGTGAGATGGAACTGTTTACCACAGTTGACGTGATCGGACAGGGACTGCCCCTGATCATGCCCAAGGGTGTTAAGATCATTCAGAAGATGCAGCGCTGGATCGAGGATCTGGAGGATCGTGAGTGGGGTTATGTCCGTACCAAAACTCCTTTCATGGCTAAATCCAACCTTTACAAGCTTTCCGATCACTGGTTCCACTACAAAGACGGTATGTTCGTGTTAAATGACGACCTGATGAGTGAGGAAGAGGCCCTTGAGGACCAGAAGCTTTACAGCGATACTTCCGTTGCCATGAAGAACGCACAGGATAAAGTATATACGGACAAAGACGGCAGAGAAGTTATGGCCCTTCGTCCCATGACCTGCCCTTTCCAGTATTTCGTTTATAAGACAAAGCAGAGAAGCTACAGAGATCTGCCTTATCGTATGGGCGAGACTTCCACCCTGTTCCGTAACGAGGATTCCGGTGAGATGCATGGTCTTACCAGAGTCAGACAGTTTACCATTTCCGAGGGACATCTTGTATGTACTCCGGAGCAGATCGCAGATGAGTTTAAGGACTGCGTGAAGCTGGCAAAGTATTGTCTGGTAACGCTGGGACTGGAAGATGATGTAACCTATCGTATGAGTAAATGGGATCCCAAGAACCCCGGCAAGTACCTTGGAACCGCAGAGGACTGGGACAAGGTGCAGGAAGCCATGCGTGATATTCTGGATGATATCGGTCTCGACTATACGGAAGAAGACGGCGAGGCAGCATTCTACGGACCCAAGCTGGATATTCAGGCAAAGAACGTTTACGGAAAAGAAGATACCATGATCACCATTCAGTTGGATATGTTCCTGGCTGAGCGGTATGACATGTACTATATTGATGCAAACGGTGAAAAGAAGCGCCCTTACATCATTCACAGAACTTCCATGGGCTGCTATGAGCGAACCCTTGCATGGCTTATCGAGCACTATGCAGGCAAGTTCCCCACCTGGCTGTGTCCTGAGCAGGTACGCGTGCTTCCTATTTCCGAGAAATTTGCCGACTACGCACAGAGCATTTACAAAGAGCTGATGGATGCGGGTGTGGACGTAACGGTAGACAACCGCTCCGAAAAGATCGGCTTTAAGATCCGCGAGGCAAGACTGGAAAAGGTTCCTTATATGCTGGTTGTGGGTCAGCAGGAGCAGGAACAGGGACTGGTTTCCGTCAGAAGCCGCTACGAAGGCAACGAAGGACAGAAGCCTTTGGCTGATTTCAAAGCACAGATCTGTGAGGAGATCCGGACAAAAGAGATCAGAAAAGAACTGCCCGAAGAAGAAAAGAAGAAATAATGTTTGACAAACCCGCTTTTTTATGGTAATCTAACCTAGCATGTGAAAAGCATGTGTGCAAATAATTCAAGCAGAGTATCCGCTCTCACCCTGTGGCGCATAAGGCAGCTGACAGGCGTTCCTATATCGGGTTAAGCCATAGGACGTAAGGTCCGAAGATGGATGATGAGATAGTGAAAAAGTGGATGCTGTGCGCGTCCACTTTTTCTTATGTTTGGAGGTGTTTTTTATCAGCGAATTAAGTATTAACGGACAGATCCGTGACAGAGAAGTACGTCTGATCTCTGCAGACGGAGAGCAGCTTGGCATCATGTCTTCAAAAGAGGCACAGGCCCTTGCGGATGAAGCAGGACTGGACCTTGTAAAGATCGCGCCTACAGCGAACCCGCCTGTTTGTAAGATCGTAGATTACGGAAAGTTCCGCTATGAGCAAAGCAGAAAGGAAAAGGAAGCCAAGAAGAAGCAGAAGATGGTGGAATTAAAAGAGATCCGTCTTTCGCCGAATATCGATACAAATGACTTGAACACCAAGGCCAACACAGCTAAGAAATTCCTGGCCAAAGGAGACAGAGTAAAGGTTACACTGCGTTTCCGAGGACGCGAGATGGCACACATGAATACCAGCAAGCATGTACTTGACGACTTTGCCGAAGCACTGGCAGATGTCGCTGTAGTTGAGAAGCCTGCCAAGGTTGAAGGCAGGACAATGCATATCGTGCTTGCAGAGAAAAAGTAGAAACAGGAGGAAAGAAAAATGCCGAAGGTAAAAACAAAAAGAGCAGCAGCAAAGCGCTTCAAACTGACAGGAACAGGAAAGCTGAAAAGAAACAAAGCTTATAAGCGTCATATTTTAACAAAGAAGTCTGCTAAGACTAAGAGAAATCTGCGTAAACCTACTATGACGGATGCATCTAACGTTAAGAATATGAAGAAACTGACACCGTATTTATAAGTTAGGTTAGGAGGATATAACAATGGCACGAATCAAAGGCGGTTTAAACGCAAAGAAGAAACATAACAGAGTATTAAAGTTAGCAAAGGGTTACAGAGGCGCGCGTTCCAATCAGTACAGAATCGCTAAACAGTCTGTCATGAGAGCACTTGCGTCTTCCTATAAGGGACGTAAGGAAAGAAAGCGTCAGATGAGACAGCTTTGGATTGCCCGTATCAATGCAGCAGCAAGAATGAACGGTCTTTCCTACAGCAGATTTATGTATGGCCTGAAGCTGGCAGAGATCGATATCAATCGTAAGATGCTTGCTGAGATGGCAGTAAATGACGCAGAAGGATTTGCACAGCTTGCTGAGCTTGCAAAGGGTAAGATTGCGTAAATTGATAACGAAACCACGAAGTTGGGGCGAAAGCTTAGCCCCAACTTTATTATTATTCGTGTTTTTGCAAGTGAGGGTATAAGTATGAGAGTAAGGACAAAGCGAATCGCAGCTTCCCTGTTTATGTCAGCTATGATACTGATGGCATTGCCTGCTTTTTCGGCAAAGGCCGAAGAGACGACGCCGGCAGCCGGAGAAAACACCGGTGAGCAGACACAGCAGCAGGAAGCAGAGCAGCCGAAGCAGGAGCTGAAAGTGGTCCGGGAAAAAGAAAAGATCAAAATGATCTGCGGAGAGAGAAGAGCACTGAATCTTGCCAACAAGGCAGTGGTAAAAGTAGAAAGCTCCGATCCGAAGATCGTAGCCGTAAACGGACTGGGCCAGATGTTCGGCATGAAGGCGGGAAAAGCGGAGGTTTCCATCTTTACGGAAACGGAGCAGACGGTCTACTCCATAAACGTAAGCGACGTTGTGGACCTGATCCTGTTTGCGGGACAGAGCAATATGTGCGGCGCCGGCGGAAATTACACCCAGGCACCCACGCCGAAGCTGGGAACAGCTTATGAGTTCAACTTAAACGGTGAAGAGGACCAGAAGCTCATCGGTATGCGTGAGCCCTTCGGAAACGGAACCAACAGGCCCTTTATGATGAACGGGCGCTATATGCCGGGAAACGGCACCATCTGCAGTTCCTTTGCCATTTCTTATTACAAGAAGACCGGCGTGCCCATCGTGGGCGTTCCTGCGGGATGGGGCGGTACCACAACCAATACCTGGCTTTCCAGCGGTATTTTGGAAACATCCGTCAGCCGGCTGAAACAGGCTAAGAAATACTTAAAGAAAAAGAAATGCAAGATCAGACATATTTATGTGGTATGGTATCAGGGCGAATCCGACGGACAAAAAGGATACTCCCCCGATTCCTATGAAGCCAACATGAAGAAGATCTGGAAGAAATACAAAAAGGTGGGTGCGGAAAAAATGTTTATGATCCGCATTGCCGGCATGATCGGCGCACCGGGCATGATGGACGGCATCGCAACAAGACAGAGTCAGATGTGTAAGAAATACAAATACTTTGTTATGGCCTCCACCGCCACCAGCGATATGCATATGGATCCGGGACAGTGGTATTCCGACATCATCCATATCAATCAAAAGGGACTGAATAAGATCGGAACCCAGGCGGGAAAATGTGCGGGAAAAGTCGCCGGGAAATCGAAGAAAACAAAAAAGAAAAAGTAAAAAAGATGGCCTCCTGATCTCAGGAGGTCATCATTGCGCTCAGCACTTCCAAAATGCCGTCTTCGGCATTGGCTTTTCGGGTGACATGGGGAGCGGCGGCTTTTACGCTTTCGGTGGCATTGGCCATGGCATAGCCGTTGCCTGCTGCCAGGATCATGGACAGATCGTTGTCATAATCCCCTACGGCATAGGTGTCTTCCATGGCGACCCCGAATTTTTCTGCGATATAGGAAAGGGCAATTCCCTTATCCACATCTTTGGCTACGATCTCAAGATACCCTTCCCCGGAAAAGAGGGTGTGAAGCACGTCGCCGAAAAGCTCGCCAACCCGGGTACGGAAAGGCATCAGGGCTTCGCTCCCTTTTACCGACAGTGCCAGAAGTTTGCAGGGAGGCTTATCCAGGGCGTCGGAAAGACGGGGGCTTATCTGCAGCGGCAGGATCACCTTTGTTCTATACCGCTCCGATTCCGCGTCTTCCCGGATACAGATGATATGCGTATCCGTATAGGTCTGCAGGTGTACTTCCATGGACTCGGCAAGATCCTGGAGCTTGTCCACGTAAGGTATGGGGACTCTTTTTTCAAACAGCATCTCTCCTGCGGTGCGGTCGTAGATCTGGGCGCCATTGCCGGCAATGATCAGGGTCCTTGCAAAGGGAGTGGGAACCCGGTTTTCGATCATCTTAAATACGGCCATAATACTGTCTACAGGACGCCCTGAGGAAAGCACCAGCCCGTGACCTGCCCGGGCCATTTTATCAAGGGCTTCGGCCACTGCAGGGGAGATGGTCTGATCTTTCAGGATCAGGGTTCCGTCGATATCGGAAAATAACAGTTTCATAAAAAAGTGATTCCTTTCGGTTTTTGCTTTATTTCCTAAAATATAGTAAGATGAAAAAGCGCGTTGCACAGTTATCAGAGTAACACAGCTTGCAAAGGGGAACAAGATGAAAAAACTTCTGCCGTATCTGGCAAATTACAAAAAAGAGTGTATTTTATCGCCGGTCTTTAAGATGCTTGAAGCGATCTTCGAGCTGTTCGTGCCGCTTGTAGTGGCGGCTATGATCGATCAGGGGATCGGCTATCATAAAAAAGGATTTCTGTTTGGCATGAGTATGCTGCTGGTACTTTTGGCCATTGTGGGACTGGGTGTTTCCATAACGGCACAGTACTTTGCGGCCAAAGCGGCTGTGGGATTTGCCACATCCCTTCGGCAAAAGCTTTTTTCCCATCTGCAGTCCCTGTCCCATACGGAGATCGATGCCATGGGCGCATCCACCATGATCACCCGGATGACGGGGGATATCACACTGGTGCAAAACGGAGTGAACATGGTGCTCAGACTGGTACTGCGTTCGCCCTTTGTAGTATTCGGCGCCATGATCATGGCGTTTACCATCGACCCCTGGACGGCCACCGTGTTTGTGGCGGTGATCTGCGGCCTGTCGGCAGTGGTCTTTCTGATCATGAACTTTAACATTCCCATGATGAATGATATCCAGAAAAAAACCGATGCCCTGACCCAGACGGCCAGAGAAAACCTGACGGGTGTCAGAGTGATCCGGGCCTTTGTAAAGGAGCAGGAGGAAATTGCCAGATTTAAAGGGCGCAATGAAGCACTTCTTACGCAGCAGGAAAAGACGGGAAAAATATCGGCCCTGATGAATCCCCTGACTTATGTGATCGTCAATATCGGCATTATTTTGCTGATCCGTTCCGGCGCAGTGCAGGTGGACAGAGGGGCACTTACCCAGGGCGAAGTCATCGCGCTGTATAACTACATGTCCCAGATTCTGGTGGAGCTGATCAAGCTGGCCAACCTGATCGTGACCATCAACAGAGCACTGGCGGGAGCGGGCAGGGTTTCGGAAGCGCTGGAGGTAAAGAGCAGCATGAGCTATCCGGCAGTTACCGGCGGCAGCAGCCAGTCGGCGATCCCCGGAGAATGCGTTTCCTTTTCCAATGTGAGCCTGACCTATAAAGACGGCGGTCAGCCGGCGCTTTCTGAGATCAACTTTACGGCCATGATGGGCTGGACTGTGGGAATCATCGGTGGAACGGGCTGCGGGAAATCTTCCCTTGTGAACCTGATTCCACGATTTTATGATACTACAAGCGGCAGCGTCCGGATCTTCGGCAAGGACGTAAGAGATTATACGAAAAACGAATTGTCCGCCCTGGTAAGCGTGACGCCCCAGAAGGCAGTGCTTTTTGCGGGAACCATAGCGGATAACCTGCGGTGGGGAAAAGAGGATGCTACTGCGGCTGAAATGCAGGAAGCGGTTCTCATGGCCCAGGCAGGGGAAGTGGTAGAGAAAAAAGGCGGCCTTTCCGCAGTTGTGGAGCCCGGCGGCAAGAACTTTTCCGGCGGTCAGAGGCAGAGGCTTACGGTGGCAAGAGCGCTGGTAGGCAAAAAGCCGATTCTGATCTTAGATGACAGCAGCTCTGCCCTTGATATGGTAACGGACAAAAGACTGCGGGAAGCCCTGAGAACAAGGGAATATCCCAGCACCACCTTTATTGTTTCCCAGCGTACAGCCGCTATATCCGATGCGGACATGATCCTTGTTATGGATAACGGACGGATCGTGGCCTCCGGAAAGCATGAGGAGCTTTTGGCAACCTGCGATCTGTATCGGGAGATCCATGAGACCCAGCAAAAAGGGGCAAGGGAGGTGAGCGCATGAAACAGCTGCTGCAAAAACTGCCCTTTTTCAAGCAGGGGAAAAAGGAAAAAATGAGCTTTGAAGATCAGAAGATCATTTTGAAAAAAGTATGGAATTATATCCTGCCTTATCGCAGCAGTGTAATTGCTGTGCTGGTGCTTTCCGTATTGATCGTGGCGGGAAGCCTGTACGTTCCCGTCCTTGTGGGAAAAGTCATCGATATCCTTTTGCCCGGATATATTGAGATGGCCGTGATCAAAAAGCATCTGATCAAAATCCTGGTTATCGTGCTGGTTACCGCATTTTTGCAATGGCTGATGAATGCCATGAATAATGATGTGACCTACCATATCGTTCGGGATATCCGAAGAGACGCATTTAACCGTCTGCAGTCGGTACCCATCGCTTACCTGGATGAAAATCCTGCCGGTGATCTGGTATCCCGGATCATGACAGATGCGGATCAGCTGGCAGACGGACTGCTTTTGGGATTCACGCAGTTTTTTACCGGAGTGATGACCATCGTGGCGACCCTGGTGATCATGATCCGTCTGTCCTTCCCCATAGCACTGGTGGTGGTAGTGATCACACCCCTTTCGCTGTATGTGGCATCCTATATTGCCACCCATACCTATGCGCTTTTTTCCCAGCAGGCAAAAATGCGTGGGGCACAGACGGCGCTGATCAACGAAACACTGGAAAATGAAAAGATCGTAAAAGCTTTCGGTCAGGAAAAACAGATTGAAAAACGTTTTGAAACCATGAACCGGGAACTGGAAAAGATATCCTTAAAGGCGCTTTTTTATTCCTCCCTGACCAATCCCTGTACCAGGTTTGTCAATTCGCTGGTTTACGCAGCCGTGGCTTTGTTTGGCGGCTATGCAGTGGTAAACGGAAAAATGAGTGTGGGCCTTTTGGCTGTCTTTTTAAGCTATTCGACCCAGTATACAAAACCCTTTAATGAGATCTCCGGTGTTGTTACGGAGCTGCAAAATGCCATTGCCTGTGCAGGCAGAATTTTTGAAGTGATCGAAAAAGAGCCGGAGCAGACAGATCCGATGCAGACGCAAACGCCGGCGGCATTGGGAGTGCAGGGTAGGGTCAGCTGCCGGGATGTGAATTTTTCCTATGTGAAAGATAAAAAGCTCATAGAGCATTTCAATGTGGAGGTTATGCCGGGACAGAACGTGGCCATCGTGGGCCCCACAGGATGCGGCAAAACAACGGTGATCAATCTGCTGATGCGGTTTTATGATGTGGACAGCGGCACGATACTGGTGGACGAAAAGGATATCCGTCAGATGCCGCGAAGCGGTCTGAGGCGATCCTACGGAATGGTTCTGCAGGATACCTGGCTTCGAAGCGGAACCATCAGAGATAATATCTGCTTCGGGAAACCGGATGCAACGCCGGAGGAAGTGGTGGCGGCAGCGAAAGCCGCTTATGCGGACTCCTTTATCCGCAGGCTTCCCAAGGGATATGATACCGTCATAGGCGAAGACGGCGGACTGCTTTCCGCAGGCCAGAAGCAGCTTTTGTGCATTGCAAGAGTGATGTTGTCCCTGCCGCCCATGCTGATTCTGGACGAGGCTACATCCTCCATCGATACAAGAACGGAGATGAAGATCCAGAGCGCCTTTACGGCCATGATGGTAGGACGTACCACCTTCATCGTGGCACACAGGCTTTCCACCATTCGCAACGCGGATCTGATCCTTGTGATGAAGGACGGCAATATTATTGAGCAGGGCAATCACGAAAGCCTTTTGGCAGCGGGAGGCTTCTACGCATCCCTGTACAATGCAGTGTGAATATGAGCTCGCACGGCTCCCACGGTCGCCGCGAAGGGCCACGTCCTTCGCAGTACGTCCCCGGATCGCAGCTTTGTCGGGCCACTGCAGGGTAGGGGCAGGCACAGCACCTTTTACCATCTATCTGCCGCTGAAGGACAGCGAGGCGCTGGACAGTGAGAAAATCTTCTGGCAGCGATATGATAAGCAGGGAAATGTTTACACCATAGCAGAAGCAAACGGAAAGCTTTCCTGCGAGGTGGATCCTCAGGGACCCGGCTATTATCGCATGGGATATAAGGACGGAATCAAAACCTATTTTACGGGGAGAATTTATCTGAATACTTATGCTGCGGAATTGCTGAGCGGCAGTATGAAAGTGAAGGCCGGCACAGACCTGCTTACCCCCGATTCGCAAAGCAAGGTGATCTACTCTGTGGGAGAGGGAGAGACGAAAGAGTACTCCGAAAATTCCGCAAAAGAGGGGACATGGTTTCCCGATACGACAATTGACGGGAATGTATCCATTAAGGACTTTTTTACCGAAAGGTGATGTGGAAATTGCGGCACCGGAAGGAGCATGTTATAAGGTGTATCTGAATTGGGGATCTGATGCGGGAGAAGCCTTTGAAGCGCATAAAGACTATCACCCCTTTATAAAGCTTGTGCCGGATCAGAACATTCCTTTCCCTGTAAGAGAGGACCTGACCTGGGATAATGACAGCTTTTACTACGGAGACAGGGACGCGGTATTTGTAACGATCAATCACAAGGCTTTTGAAGGGAACTGTGGCCTTTGGGGTATTACGGAAAGCCGGAAATACCGGAGCACGCCGAAATGCAGCGGTGAAAAGAGCGATTATTATGAGGTGCAGATCGATACGCTTCCCGAGCTTTCCCATCCGGCGGATGAACACCTTCATGCATTGGAGTTTGATTATGAGATCCCTGCTGCAGGTACAGAAAGAGGCAAAATGGCAGATGGGTCTTTGGCAAAACCGCTGAAACTGAAAGCAAAAAAAGATGTGGCATCCTACCTTTTGGACAATGTGAAGAAGGTGACAGCCGGGGATAAGGCTTACAATAATAGTGTTTCAGATGACGGCGCCGAGGATTTTGATACCTATGAAGACGGAAATCTGTATCGGGGAATGCTTTTGATCGCCCGCGATGCAGGTTATAAAAATGAGGACGGCGGAAATGTTTCAAAGCCGGTAGAAGAGGCCGTGACAGAGCTGAAAATCGGAAGCAGCGAAACGGCAGTGGATGCTTTAATCCTGTCCCATGAGGCGGAAACCGATCTTCCGGGAGCTGACTTCGGATCTTTGCAGCTTGCCGCGAAAAAGACAACAAAGAATTCCGTAAAGCTGTCCTGGAAAAAGGGGCCGGATGCTGTTTCCTACAAGGTGTACGGATCCCCCTGCGGAAAAAAGAATTCCCTTTCCGCACTTGCGGTGGTTACGAAACCCGGTTATACGCAAAAGGGACTGAAAAAGGGTACTTACTACAAATACATGGTTGCTGCTTTTGATCAGGACGGTAAGCTTTTAGCTTCTTCCGTGATGGTACATGCAGCTACCCAGGGCGGTAAGGTTGGCAACTGCAAAAAGATCACCACTAAGGCAAAGAAAAATAAGGCAGTGCTCAAAGCCGGCAAAAAGTTTTCTCTGAAGGCTAAGCAGACCGCAGAAAAGAAGAAGCTGAAGATCAAGGTGCAGGTGAAGTAGAAACCTGTAACATTTGCCGGGAATAATTTGCCGGGAATAATTGAAAATTTGCTTGACATGAGATCGGTTCTTTGGTACTATAGATTTTGCGTTGAGCGCGCGGAGGTGTCGGAACTGGCAGACGAGCAAGACTAAGGATCTTGTGGCAGCAATGTCGTGTGGGTTCAAGTCCCATCCTCCGCATAAAAGAATCCCTCAAGCCTATGGCTTGGGGGATTCTTTTATGCGGAGGGGGCCCTGTCCCCAGGGCCCAAGGTCTCGCCCCACGTAAAGTGGGGCTCGGTCGGCGCCAAGCGCGTGCCACCGGCACGCAGTGCCCCATCCTCCGCAGATGCGGTTGATAAATATGACCTAAATGATAATATGACTACTTATTGGGTCATGGATTTTACGTCAGATCAATCCGAAAGGTTCATATTTTATGACCTAATGCCCTCTAATGATGCATTTTAGGTCATAGAATCATCGGAGAATCAGTGCAAAACAAGCAAGAAATAGGGGATTTTTTATGACCTGAAGGCTCCGGGAACATGGTTTTGGGTCATAATATCACTCACATAAGTCGGTGACACAAAAGGAGAGAGAATAAAATTTACATATATGGTACAATGGAATCATATTTGAAAAGCTATCTTTCACATTGATGGAATAAACAAATCGGACGAATACAGAGAGAACTGCAAGCGGGTAAACAGATGTATTCCTTGGTTACCACGATGAATTTCAGATAAATCCGGAGAAAGAAATTTGATAAGGATGAAAAGCAGAGAATGGATTATATAGAAATGTGGGAAAGCAGGCTTGGAGAGCATCTGAAAAATGAAATTATTTGAGCAATATAAGGGACTTAAAAGGGAAAACCATATACTTTTCTTTGGGAAAATCGTCACCAATCTTGGCGCTATGATTTGGCCGATGATGACGATGATACTGAATAAAAAATTGGGGCTGAGTGCTACAGATACAGCCATGTTTATCATCATAAGCGGAGTGATTTTTCTGCCGGCTAATCTATGGGGCGGAAGAATTGCTGACAAGTTCAACAAGAAAAAAGTAATCATATGTTGTGACATCATATCCATAGTTTTATTTGTGATAGGCGGATTTATCCCGCTTTCGCTATTTTCCATGTGCGTTATTCTTGTTGGAGCATTTTTTCAGACACTTGAAGGTCCTGCATACCAGGCAATGGTTGCAGACATCACACCGCAGGACAAGCGGGAAAAAGCATTTTCTCTGCTGTATATGGGTGGAAACATAGGATTGATTTTATCGCCCACTGTGGCCGGACTGCTATTCAATAACTACCTTTGGCTCTGCTTTGTGATAAGTGGTCTTTCGATTTCTGTATCTACAATTCTGATCGGTTTTTTTGTAAATGACATTGAAGCTTCGGATGTCAGTGAGCACGATCTTGAGCAGGGCGGTTCTGACGGCAAAAATATCTGGGGAATAATAAGAAAAAGCACAACGCTGATACTGTTCATCATTGCCTTGAGCTTTTATCAGGGAGCATACTCTCAGTTCAGTTATCTTATGCCTCTTGATATTTCTATGGCATATCCGGAGAATGGATCAATTATTTATGGGACGATCACCAGCGTCAATTGTATTATTGTTGTGCTGTTTACACCCGTTATTACGATGATCATGGAAAAAGTCGCAATGACAAAGAAGTATGCACTTGGAACATTCCTTCAGGCACTGAGTTTTGCAGCGTTTTTGCTCTCTTTCGGGGTGATAGCCGGTTATTATGCTTCTATAGCTCTTTTTACTGTGGGCGAGATATTAACAACGATAGTTATCGGATCATATCTTTCGGAAAGAGTCCCTGCAAACTTTCGT
>JAIKWF010000066.1 GCA_024685005.1 Lachnospiraceae bacterium | reverse complement strand
TGCAGGCTTCCATATTGTCGGCGCGCTCGTGATCCGTCCTTTGGTATTCTATGCCAAGATCGTCCAGAAAATCGTATGTCCGAATCTCCCTCGGCAGTCTATCCTCCACATTATCCGGTCTTCCGTTATATAGTTCCATGTTTTCTTTCACCTTAATTAATCTTTACTTTGCATGTTACAGGCAGCTCATCCGAAGGTTCATAGGCGTCATTGCCTGCTGCTTTTACTATAATCTTTACTTTATAGGTTCCCTTTTTCAGCCCCTTCTTGATGGTCAGCTTCCCTGTCTCGGCGTTGATCTTGAAGTATTTCTTAACGTTCTTGGATCCTTTCTTCGCGGAAGCGAGGTTGTATTCCAGTTTGCCCTGTCCCTTTGCGGTAAAGGATACAAACTTGGAAACGGCGATTTTTTGCGCCTTTTTCCTGATCTTCTTATATTTGATCGAGGCAGTCTTTCCCTTAAGCTTCAGCGGATTTGCCGTCTTAGCTTTTACCGCTGGCTCACTCTTCGTCTGCTCACCCGTTCCCGGCTCCGTTTTCTTGCTCTGATCCGGATTTGTATTCTGCTTGTCATTCCCCTGCGTTTCCTGCTTCTTCCACTGCGCATACAGGATCACTTCTTCCGCTTCCTCTGCGCCGGGATAGTCTAACTTCGCTCCATCGCTGTAGGCTGTTCCGCTACCATCGGCCTTCGTATTCCACCCCGTAAAGGTATAACCGTTTCGCGTGAATCCACATTTTTTCAATACAGGCTGGTCTCCGTTTTGAAACATCTGCGAATCCATGGTTCCTTCTCCGCCGTTACCACGAAATACAACACTGAATTTCTCCCGCTTGTCGGAAAGCGTCTGCTCTTCAAGAGAAACCGGATTTTTGTCTGCATCCAAAAACTCAATTGCTTTGATGGATACCTTCCCTAATCCGCCTTTTGCATCCTTCACCTCCCATGAAAGCCCTGAGATGCATTCAAGGATCTCGCTTCCTTCCGGTGCTTTGTTTTTATCAACCCAGTCGAGAATATCAATCCTTTTCCCCTCACCACAACCTTTAAAACCAAATTCATAAGGAGTCATATCATAAAGAACAGTATTATACTCACGGCTGTTATCCATGTAAATGCCCGGCTCAGAACCCTCTCCGACATTCTGCACATTCGCTGCAGCATTCCGATCCGTAACCTTATTTAATATTTTAAGCCGGATCGGGCCTTCACATTTCGCCGTAATACGGATATATCTGATCCCGAGGGTATTAAAGCTCACTCCTGAATGATCGTCCTTGAAGTAAACCGAGATACCGGCCTTCGGATATTTTAAAGTACCGGCAGCTGCCGCAGCCTCTGTCCATTCCGGTTCCTGGTCGATCAACATGATGCTTTCCGCAAAAATCGATCCATCCTCTTTCTTGTAAAGCGGCATACCGGTTTCCGGCGTCATCTGAGTTCCTATGTCATAATCATCCTTAAATATCTGCCAGTTTGAGAATCCCGAAACACTGCCATCCGCGACCTGCTCACCGTTGCAGTAATCTGCCGTTTCGGCGTATACGCCTCCGGAAAATCCCGGCAGCAGCATCTCCAATACCATGACTGCGATCAAAAAAAGGCCCGCTTTTTCCTTCATCATACGATTCATCTTCTTTCCTCCCCGTAATCTTTTTATTCTTTAATTCTCTCCCATTATATTACTTCTTACAGTTTTTGGGTATAAGTTTGTATTAACCTTCTTTGTAAAACCGCGGTCCTTCTTCCCCTATGATCCCTGAGGGAATAAAGCCACATTTTTCCAGGACTCTTTGTGACTTCCCATTCTCCGGATCTGTCTCAGCCTCCACGCGGCTGACCCCCGGCTGTTTCAGCGCCCATAAGGCAGCTGCTTCAACTGCTTCGGTCGCATAGCCATGTCCCTGATTCTCTTCTGTAATTCCATATCCTATTTCAACTGAGCCACCATCATTCAGCCCTTTGAAACACAGATCACCCACAGCCGCTCCGCCTTTCAGCTCAATGATCCATGCTGCATACCAGTGCCACTCCTTGGGATGATCAAGGCTTTCCTGCAGCATTTCTCCATACGCTTTTATCAGTTCTTCATCTGTCTGCTCAGCAAGCATGCTGCGCATTTCATCCTCTGAAGCTGTATGTATCATCAGGCGCTTTGTTTCTATGACCATTTTTGTTTTATCCCTTTCGGTATTTAGACAGAAACCCATACGCTGTGTCATCGTATGGGTTTCTGAAAGTCTTTAGAACTTATTTTCCTTTTATTAGCAGCTGCTTATTCTCTCCCACTTCCCATGAAACAGAGGGCAGCCATTCCCGGGCCGGTATGGGCGCCGATGATGGGAGACAATCCGCAGATCCGAACCTCCCTGCCTGCAAGCCGTTCTTTCACATGTTCATAAAGCTGATCTGCTTTGTCCTTCGCATCTGCGTGCAAAATATAAACCGGCTCCTCAGTAGCACTGTCAAAACGCTCCGAAAACCTGCTGCATAATTCATTTAAAGCAGCGTTGTTGCCGCGTTTTTTTGCAACCGTTTCAAGCTTCCCTTCCCCGTTGATGGTAAGGATCGGCTTAACATTCAGTGCTGTCCCCACAATAGCGGTTGATGCGCTGATCCTGCCGCCACGCTTTAAATAAGCCAGGTCATCCACCATGAACCAGTGATCAAGCTTTTCCTTTGCGGCGTTCAGATCATTCAGGTTTTCCTCAGCAGACATACCCTTTTCGCGGTTTTTGACGGCCCGCTCGGCAAGAATTCCCATACCGCCGGTAGCCGACAATGTGTCTATGGGGTAAAAAGCGCATCCGGGATATTTTTCCAGCAGCAACTCCCTTGCGACGCAGGCGGAATGATAGGTTGATGACAGTCCGCCGGAAAGGCAAAGATACAGGACGGACTTGCCTTCCTCAAAAATCTCTTTCAAGAACTCCTCGTACTGATACGGGGAGATCTGGCTGGTTTTGGTCAGATCTCCCTCTCTTTGTCCGTTATAAAACTGCGTTAGTACTTCCTGTGGTTCGGGGCCGCTGCATATGCGAGCTGCGTCTCCCACCGTAAATTCCATCGGGATAAATCGAATATTGTTAGCGGAGGCAACTTTCGCGTCAATATCTCCGGCAACATCCATTACTATTTCATAATCCATCTTCGTTATAACCTCACATGTAAAAAAATCACACACCAGAGTATTATAATCTTCAAAATGGATAATTTCAATGGCTTACCAATAATATTCGTCATCTTCTTCCGATACACGGATATTGCCGTTTTCCAGAAGCTTGATCATGTAAAGGAACTGGGCTCTGCTTTCGTCCCTGATGATGCGCTTATCATCCATCAGTCTGTTATATACCGAATCATAATCGGAGGAACCCTTATACTCGGAATCCCGCAGGATCTGTGCGATCTCAGCCACACCTGCTGCCCAGGAAAGATCCCTGCTCATCGTTTCGGTGTATTCGCGGTCAGTAACGGGAACTTCCATCAGCCGGCTCTTTTTCCCATCAGGCTCCTTGTAGCGGATGCTGACGGTAAGAAGCTCATCGGTGTTGCTGTCGCCTGCTGCATTGTTTGCGTACTTTGAGGTAACGCCGGGGATTTCCATATCGGAATCAACGGGAACGATCTCGTAAAGCACGGTTACGCACTGGCCGGAGCCGATCTCTGCGCCGTCCTTTGTATCATCGGCAAAATCCTCTGCATTCAGCTGTCTGAGTTCGTATCCGATCTGCCTGTAACCTTTGATCTTGGCGGGATTGAATTCCACCTGCATCTTGGCATCCTTTGCCACCGTGTACATCAGGGAATTGAAGTCCCGGATCAGGGCCTTGCTGGCTGAAGTGGTGGAATCGATGTAGGCAAAATTTCCGTTTCCGTTA
>JAIKWF010000097.1 GCA_024685005.1 Lachnospiraceae bacterium | reverse complement strand
GTATAAGGAAGACGGAGATTATACCTTTAAGCTGGAGGTAACGGACCTTGCGGGAAATGAGGCAGACATCTTTGTGCCCCACCAGTTTACCGTGGATACCACCCCGCCGAAGCTTAAGGTGGAAGGCGTAAAGGACGGATCGGCCAACAAAGGAAAGGTAGAACCCATCATCACCTACAGCGACATCAACTTGGAGGAAGATGCGGTGGATATCATCCTGAAGGGCTCCAACAGAGGAAAGGTGGACTACGAAAAGAAAGTCACCCGGGAGAATAAGGAGATCTGCGTCGATCTGGGAGACTTCAAGAGAGAAAAGAGCGTAGATGACCTGTACACCTTAGACACCCTGGTAGAAGACCTGGCAGGAAACCAAACCACGGATACAAGGACCTTCTCCGTAAACCGGTTTGGCTCTGTTTACGTGCTTTCACCCGCCACAGGAAAGATGGTGGATGATTACTATATCAACAAAGAACAGGATATGGTGATCACCGAGATCAATGTGGATAAGCTGTCCTTTAAGGAAGTGGACTGCAGTATCGACGGAGAAGTCATCACCCTGGAAGAAGGGAAGGACTATGAGGTTAACAAGTCCCTGACGGATGCAAAGTGGAACAGCTATGAATACCACATTTCCAAGAAGAACTTCGAAAAAGAGGGAGCCTATGTGGTGACCATCTATTCGGAGGACCGTGCCACCAACAAGTCCAGTAACAAGGCAAAAGAAAAGGAAGTCAGCTTCGTAGTGGACAAGACAGCACCTTCCATCGTGGTGGCAGGAGTGGAGAACGGCGGCCAGTACGCCCAGAATACAAGGGATGTGACCATCGATGTACAGGATAATATCCTGCTTGATAACGTGGAAGTGTATGTGGACAATGCGCTGGTAAAAACAGAAGAAACCGATGCGCTGCTTGAAAACAACGGGATCACGACAGTGACGCTGAAGGGCTCCAACAAAAGACAGCTTCTGAAGGTATCCTCCATGGATGCGGCAGGAAACAGGGCCTACAGCCCGGAGATCTTTTTCCTGATCACCAGAAACATCCTGATCCAGTGGTACTCCAACAAGATCCTGTTCTTCGGAAGCATCATCGCAGTATTGTTCGTGATCGGTGTGTTTGCTACCAGGAAAAAGACACCGATGCAGGCGCCGTAAGCAAACTACTGTATATGGCTTATAAGGTGTATAAGTAAAATCAGAAATATGAGCAGAATATTTTATTTAATGGGAAAAAGTTCATCGGGAAAGGACACCTTATATAAAAGGCTTCTTTCCGATCAGGATCTGAAACTTCAGACCATCACAATGTATACCACAAGACCGATCCGAAGCGGTGAGACCGAAGGAGAGGAATATCATTTCGTTGATGAGAAGACGATGCACAGCTTAGAGGAGCAGGGAAAGGTGATCGAACGCCGTACCTATCATACGGTACATGGCGACTGGCACTATTTTACCGTGGATGATGCGTCGATAAATCTTACAGAGAGAGATTATCTGGTGATCGGAACCCTGGAATCCTATGTGAAGATCCGGGATTATTACGGGGCAGAGATTGTCTGCCCGCTTCTGATCGAAACAGATGACGGCGACAGGCTGCAGCGGGCTTTGAACAGGGAAAGAGCACAGGAGCATCCGAAATACAGTGAGATGTGCAGGCGCTTTCTGGCTGACGAGGCGGATTTTGCTCCGGAAAAAAAGAAGGCCGCAGGGATCAGCCGTGAATTTCGAAATGATGATCTTGGCAGGTGCTTTCGGGAGATGAAAGAGTATATTTTGACCACATAAGAGGTGTCAGGTATGGATCAGATGGGAATGGGAATGCGGATCGATCAGCTCCAGCAGATATCGCAGACGCAGGAGGCAGCGCAAAGTCAGCAAAGCGACGGCTCCTTCAAGTTTCTGCTTGCCAGCAGGCTTGACGAGGCAGGTCTGCAGGAACAGCTGGTGGGAATGATGGAGGAGATCTCCGAACAGGGAAAACGGATTTCCAAAAAGATGGATATTAAGGATATGCGTAAGTACCGTACTTTGATCAAGTCCTTTCTCAATGAGGTTGTGACCCGCTCCCACAAATTTTCCAGGGAAAACTTCCTTGACAGAAGAGGACGCCACAGGGTATACGGCATCATCAAGCAGGTGGATGACACTTTGGACGAGCTTGCCAAAGAGCTTTGCAAGGACGAAAAGGATCATCTTGCGATCCTGCAAAGGATCGGAGAGATCGAAGGCCTGATCCTGGACATTTTTACCTAAAAGCAAAGGCTGCGGCATTGCCCGGCTACGGCCTTTATGGTACAATAAAAGTCCGGAGAACCTGAATAAAGGTATGGAATTCATACAGATGGGAGAACAGTTATGGCAACGTTTGATGACATTTACGGACAACCCCAGATCGTGAACCATTTTAAGAATGCAATTTCCACAGGGAAGATCTCTCATGCCTATATGATCAACGGAGAACGCTCCAGCGGAAAAGAGTTTATCGCAAGAGTGTTTGCCCAGGCGCTGCAGTGCGAAGAGGGAGGCATCGAGCCCTGTAATGAGTGTCATTCCTGCCGGCAGGCCATCAGCGGCAATCAGCCTGATATCATTAAGGTGATGCATGAAAAGCCCGCCACCATCGGTGTGGATGATATCAGAACCGGGATCAACGATAATATTTTCATCAAGCCCTACGCCAGCAAGTGGAAGATCTATATCTTAAACGAAGCGGAAAAGATGACGGTCCAGGCACAGAACGCGCTGCTGAAGACCTTGGAGGAGCCCCCTGCTTATGCGGTGATCATGCTATTGACATCCAATCTTGAGAGCATGCTCCCCACCATCATGAGCCGCTGCGTTGTTATGAACATGAAGCCGGTTCCCGATGATATGGTGAAGGGTTATCTGATGCGGGAGCTTCAGGTGCCGGATTATAAGGCGGATGTATGTACGGCCTTTGCACAGGGTAATCTGGGAAAAGCCAAGGCCCTGGCTGTCAGCGAAGAATTTGACAATATCAAGACAGAAGCGGTAAATCTGCTCCGTTATATCCGGGATATGGAGATCACGGACATCGTTTCCGCCATCAACAAGATCAAAAAGGAATACAAGATCGACATCAACGATTATCTGGATATCTTATCCGTCTGGTATCGTGACGTGCTTTTGTTCAAGGCTACCAATGATGCCAATCATCTGATCTTTAAGGATGAGATCCAGTATATTAAAAATATGGCAAATCAAAGCGCTTATGAAGGCATTGAGATCATTCTCGAAGCCCTGGAAAAAGCAAAGGCCAGACTGCGGGCCAATGTCAGCTTTGATCTGACCATGGAGCTTTTGCTCCTGACCATAAAGGAGAATTAAATCAATGATAGATGTAATAGGAGTCAGTTTTCGAAACGGAGGAAAGGTTTATTATTTCACTCCGGGAAAACTTCCGGTAAAAAGAGGCCTTCACGTGATCGTGGAAACTGCCAGAGGCACGGAATACGGTACGGTTGTGGGAGATATCAAACAGATCGATGAAACGGAATTTTCCACCCCTGTCAAACCCATCCTTCGCATCGCCACCCGGCGGGATGACGAGCAGGAAGCCACCAATCGGGAAAAGGAAGAAAAGGCCCTTAAGATATGCAAGGAAAAGATCGCAAAGCACGGTCTGGATATGAAGCTGATCGGCGCGGAGTATACCTTTGACAGCAGCAAAGTGCTGTTTTATTTTACGGCTGACGGAAGGGTTGATTTCAGAGAGCTGGTAAAGGATCTGGCAGGCATTTTCCGCACCAGGATCGAGCTTAGGCAGATCGGTGTCAGAGATGAGACCAAGATCTTAGGCGGCATCGGCGTATGTGGACGCCCCCTTTGCTGCCATGTTTATCTGTCGGATTTTGCACCGGTTTCCATCAAGATGGCAAAGGAACAGAATCTGTCCTTAAATCCCACCAAGATCTCCGGTGTCTGCGGCAGACTGATGTGCTGTCTGAAAAACGAAGAAGACACCTATGAATATCTGAACCGGCTGATGCCCGGCGTGGGTGATACCGTGATCGCCCAGACGGAAGACGGTCCCGTGGAAGGACAGGTACATTCCGTAAATGTGCTCCGTCAGACAGTTAAGGTCCTGATGGATGATGAGGACGGCGATAAGGAGATTCTGGACTTTAAGGTAGAGGATCTGAAGTTTGAGCCCAGAAAGGGCGGTAATAAGGGTAATAAAAAGAAACCCAAAAAGCAGGACGACGCTTCCAAAGACGATAAGCAGGAAAAAGAGCTTGCCAAGCTGGAAGAAGCGGATGAAAACGATCAGAAAAACAAAAAAGAGCGGGGTGACAGACCTGACAAAAAGGGCGGCCATGGCAGAAACCAGGGCGCAGGCAAAGATCGGGGAAAGAATAAAGATCAAAACCGCAAAGAAGGCAATCCCAACAGAGACCGCAGAGGCGGACAGGGCGGCAAGGGTGGTCATAAGAAAAACGACCGGGACAATGCCAAAGAGTCCGGACAGGCGCCGCAGCCCAAAACAGACAATCAGGAAGGGTAAGACGGAAGGGTCGTAATCTATGGATGAAAGCTTGATCAGGGAAGGTGAAAGGCTGGATGATCTGGGAATCAAGAACTATCATATACTGCAGGATCCCGGACGTTTCTGCTTTGGGATCGACGCAGTCCTTTTATCCGGATTTGCCACTGTAAAAGAGGGGCAGAAGGTTTTAGACCTGGGAACGGGAACGGGCATTTTGCCGATCCTTTTGGAGGCTAAGACCGGCGCGTCCCATTTGACAGGGCTGGAGATCCAGCCGGAAAGTGCCGATATGGCTCAAAGAAGCGTAGCGCTTAACGGCCTTACGGAAAAGATCGATATTGTAACAGGAGATATAAAAGAGGCAGATCGTTTATTCGGTCCGGCCTCTTTTGATGTCATAACCTCCAATCCGCCTTATATGATCGGAGGCCATGGGCTGAAGAACCCTTCGCAGGCAAAACTCATTGCAAGACATGAGATCATGTGCAGCTTTGACGACATCGCAAGAGTAAGCAGCCGCTTACTGGTAAGCGGAGGCAAACTTTTTCTGGTACACAGGCCCTTCCGTCTTTCGGAGCTGCTGTGTACGCTGACAGCCCACAGACTGGAACCGAAACGGATCCGCTTCGTCCATCCCTACATAGACAGGGAGCCGAATATGGTACTGATAGAAGCGGCAAAAGACGGGAAAAGCCGGGTCACCGTGGAAAAACCCCTGATCGT
>JAIKWF010000062.1 GCA_024685005.1 Lachnospiraceae bacterium | reverse complement strand
TCAGCGGAAGGGGCGTAGGACGGGGCGCGGCAATGGTGGTGATGTTTGCCGGCGTATTTCTTGCCATGACGGCAGGCGTGATACTGTTTCCGAGGAGCATACGGGAGTTGGAGGAGAGTATGCCTGAAGCAGATGCCATCGAATTGAACATGACAGAGACGTGTATGACAGAAATGTGTAAGACAGATACGGGGATGACAAATAATTTGGGATAGGAACTACGTTAGCAAAAAAGTTAGCGGGAGCTAATTTTTGACTTGGAGCAGACAGGAGGATAGAAATATGATTAAGGACGGAAAAGGGACAAACAACGAAGCAAGAACCGAAACAAGTACCGAATCAGGCGCAAAAACAGCTACCTATCATTATCGTCCGGTGTTATTTTTTGCATTGGCTTACTTTTTCACATGGTTATTCTGGATTCCAGCGGCGTTTGCTTCGGAAAATACCGGCGCTGTATTGATGCTGCTGGGGCTTTTGGCACCGGCCGTTGTTTCCACAGTGTTTGTACTGGTTTCCGGATCGGATCTGCTGAAAAAAGATCTGAAGATCAAACTGATCGGCTTGTATAAGGTCAAATGGAAGAATGTTTTTCTGGCGGTGGTTCAGTTTGCGGGTATTGTGGCATGCTCCATTCTGCTGTCCCTTTTGTTTGGTCAGTCTGTGGATCAGTTTTCCTTCACGGAGGATTTTTCCTTTACGGGTGTGGGAATTGCGGGAGCTCTTTTGACGGTGACTCTTGCATCCATTATCGAGGAAGTGGGCTGGAAAGGATACTGCGAAGATTCCATTGGCGCTTATATGAACTGGTTTTGGGAATCCATGATCTTTGGGGCTTTGTGGTCCTTCTGGCATTTACCCCTGCTTTTTATCAAGGGGACCTATCAGGCAGGACTGTTGGTAAATCCGCTGTATGTGGTGAACTTCTTTATCAGCGGGATCCCTCTGGGATTCATCATTACCTGGGTGTATCTGGCAAGTGACCGTTCCATTCTGGCTTGTATGATCTACCATCTGGTTGTCAATTTCCTGCAGGAGAAGATCGCCATGACGCCGGAGACAAAATGTGTGGAAACCATTGTTGTAACCGTGGTTGCGGCGATCATCGTATTGCAGAATAAAGATATGTTTTTTGAAATCAGGCATGTGGGAAGGCTTCTGGAAACCCGCTACGGAAGCGATGAGGCAGATGCAAAAAAGGCAGAGGAAGGGATGCCTGCCACAGGCAGGGTATAGAAATGCAGACGGGCAAAGAACGCGGATTGCAGCAACCTGATCGGCAAAAAACGGGAAATGACAGCGTAGGGTAAAGTTTATGTAGGAAAAATAAAAAAAGAGAAAGCACCGGATCCTTGTGTTAGGATTAAGTTGACAGACAAAAATCCAAAGGAGGGTGCTTTCTTTTACCCTAAAATAACTTTTAGGCACGCAGGTTTGTCTCCTGAAGGAGAGGAGGGGGTCGGCCTATTAAAAGCACAACTAGATCATTTCTATAACTCGATTTGAGACATCTTTACCAATT
Source organism: Lachnospiraceae bacterium (assembly GCA_024685005.1). Taxonomy (GTDB): domain Bacteria; phylum Bacillota; class Clostridia; order Lachnospirales; family Lachnospiraceae; genus RGIG7926. The sequence goes on along the minus strand of JAIKWF010000062.1, from coordinate 1,274 downwards.
TGCCTGTCTTAGTTCCTGCAACATACCTTATATTAGTTCATTGAGCTTTAGTGAGTATTTGCCATAGGATCGTCTGTTCATTACATACATAAGCATTTCAACCAGATCTTCCGGCCTGTGGAACTTAAGCTCTATCTGATTAATCACGTCAGAATCATTCCATTTTTGCTCCATTTCCGATAATCCTCCTACTACCGAATCCGTCGGTTTCCCGTCTTTTGAAACAATGTCAACTTCCCCGATACATCTTGATAATTTAGAAAAAAATTCTTTGGCGTTTTTTATATTATAGAATATCATAGGCACCTCCTTTGCTACTGATTATATTAGACTTAATACTTGCATTTCTTCCTTTCTGATTATATGATAATACTATGGGCGAGTAAAAATAAGAGCATATGCGGACCTAAAATATAATTATATTGACGCATTGAATTACGGATATATTGCATTTATTAGGAATACTATAAGAATATGATCGTAGATTACAACTTTTCGACAGATGAAGATAACAGGGAAGCAATACCGTCAAGCAAGGAATTCCCATTTGTTATCAAATACACTGAGTTTTCAAGAATGACCGGCGGGAGTGCAAAATGGCACTGGCATGACTTTTTCGAGATAACCATTCCCCTTCAGGACGGAATGATACTCCAAACCCCGAACCAATCCGTCATCCTTAACCTTGGTGATGCCGTCTTCGTAAACAGCAGTATGCTTCACACGGTGAGCTGGGATGATGACCCTGCCGGAAAGACATGCTATACGTTCTTCTTTGATAAATCAATCCTTACAGGAGAATATGGAAGTGTTTTCGATGAGAAGTATGTCAATCCCCTCATCATGTGCCGCGATCTTGACTGCTATCCCATACGGCCCAAAGACATGGCCGGCCTTAAGATGATGACTCTCATTGCTGAAATAATCAAACACTTTGATGAGGAAGATTTTGCTTATGAATTGCGGTCGCGCTCGGCATTATCGGAACTGTGGATCATTCTTCTTGAGCAGACCAGGGAATTGAGAAAGGGATCAAGGACAACTGATCCAACTGACAGCCAGCGGATGAAACAGATGATGAACTATGTACATAATCATTTCAGAGACAAAATATATCTCGAAGAGATTGCATCTGTCGCCGGTATCAGTATAAGGGAATGTGCAAGATGCTTCAAAAGGCAGATAGGCATTACACCGATGGACTATCTTAATCAGTACCGGGTACGCATGGCTGCGGATGAATTAAGGATGAACGCAAAACCGATAGCCATTAT
>JAIKWF010000037.1 GCA_024685005.1 Lachnospiraceae bacterium | reverse complement strand
GAGGAGGATACAAATATGCAAAATCATAACACTGAGAACCGAAGTACAGGATGGATCCGGATCTTATCATTGGCTCTGCTTTTTACCTTGATACTGTTTCCTGCTTCCAATGCGAAGGCTGCAGAACCTGTAGTGCTTTTGTTAGATACGTCTGAATCGTATTCTTCGTTGCCGGAAGCAATAGAAGCTGCAGCTGAAAAGGGATTACTCAATCCTGAATTTAGTCTGTTAAGTGATGTGACACTGGAAAAAGACAGTTGCCAGATTTATTATAATTGTTCTTTGGATCTGAATGGTCATACATTAACGATTAACGATTCTCTTTCGGGAAACCGCAGTGAAGATGAGTATTATACTTTAACGATCAATTATTCGGATTTGGAAGAGAAGGGTGCGATCATTCTCGGCAAGGAGGCACAGATCAACCTGAAATTGTTGAATTATTCTAGCTGCGATCTGACAATGAACGGAGGCTTTGCACAAGAGATTGAAATGTACGGTCAGTCCGCGGTCACGATCAATGGAGGTAAACTGTATCGATTAGGATTATATAGTGCGAAAGCCACGATCAGTGGAGCTTCGATCAATGAGCTGGAAGTTAGCCGTGATACAGAGATTGCTATAAAGGGAACAACGGTTATTACGACCATGTATAACTATCTGATGGATTCTATTGAGATGGAAGATTATTTTTGTTCACATCTTAATATTGATTTTTCCGGGACACCGGTCATCAATGATATGCAGATCATATTACCAATGAGGTTACCGGAAGAACTGGATGATAAAGTATTGAAAATGAACATAAACGGTGGAAAATTCGCTTTTAAACCCGAATCTGCCGTTATCCGTACAAAAGCGATCGATGATGAAGTTGCATCTGAGATGGAATTATTTCGTGAAAATAATTCCGGTGCTACAGAAGAGGAGCTGTCGCAGGCGGAGCTTGAGATATATGAGTTTACCGCTTCGAAATGGAAGGACGCATTTGAAAGAGGCATCGAGATCAAGATTGACCCGAAAGCTGAATGCAAGGATGAAGGCGAATTTTGGGTCGTAAAGAGTCCAACGGAAGAGCCTGAGATTGAAGAACCGGATAAGAAAGAGGAAGAAAAAAAGAAAGAAGAAAAAAAGGACGATAATCCTTCATCGAGTAATACAGAGATTACAAAGCCTGAAGAGAAGCAACCGCAGACACCCCAAAAGTATGAATCAAAGGAAGAGACACCGGACGAAACTGTGAATTATCAGAAGGTAAAGACTTTGAAAGCGACAACCGTGAAAGCCACGATTAACGAAGAGGCGCCCAGTTTTACGAAAGCTTCCTTAAAGAAAGCGAAAAAACTGAAGTCACTTACGCTTAAAAAAGCAACGGCCGTAAGTTTTGCCAAAAATGCGACGAAAAAAGCCAAAAAACTGAAAAAAATCACGGCTAAAAAGGTTGTCAAGGCGGCGAATGTCAAATTTGCCAAAGGATCTTTGAAAGGTCTTCCGAAATCCTGCAAGATCATTTTCAGTAAGAATATGTCTAAGGAAGATCAGGCTGCCGTAAAAAAAGCAGCAAAAAATGCCGGTTTTAAAGGAAAGGTACAGTTTAAATAAATACTGCTCAGATCATGAGACAAAGAGGGCTTCAGACCAAAGAAAAAGGTCTGAAGCCTTTTTAAAACGGGTGATTTCTTTGCGCCCTGATTTTCATTCATGCTATAATGAACATAAGACGATTAACAGAATGAGAGAGGTGCAGGATGAAACGGTGTGTGATTATCGGCGGCGCTAACATTGAAAACTATGATCTGATCAGAGGGCGTTTTCAAGAGGATGATTATGTGATATTCTGCGACGGTGGTCTCAGGCATAGAAAGCCGCTTGGGATCGAGCCGGATTTGATCGTCGGCGATTTTGATTCATACAGTAATCCGGAGCTCCCCGTTGAAACGATCGTTCTTCCCTGTGAAAAAGATGATACGGACACTGTTTATGCAGTAAAAGAAGCGATCAAAAGAGGTTATGAAGAATTTCTTCTGATCGGTGTCATCGGACAGCGCCTGGATCATACCTTAGGAAACGTTTCTATTCTGCTGTATCTGGACGCACAGGACCTGAAAGGGCAGATCGTGGATGATTATTCCGAAATGGAGATCGTATCCGATAAACCCGTAATCGTTAATGATTCCTATGCTTACTTTTCGCTGTTGAACATATCGGGAACAGCGGAAGGGATCAGCATCAAAGGAGCCAAATATCCCCTGGAAAACGGCAGTATCAGCTGTGAATACCAGTACGGAGTGAGCAACGAAGTACTGCCCGGCGAGGAAGCGGAGATAACGGTCAAAAACGGAAAGCTGCTTCTGATCAAAATATTTTAAGCGTATGCTTCATAAATTCTTAAAAAAATTCCATTCTTTCCCTTAAATATTGTGGGTTATGATAACAACATAAAATGTAACAGCGCGCCATGGAGAAGCCGGAAAATGCTTCTTCGTTACAAAAAGAAAAGAGGAACTCATGAATAAAATATTGGTATGTGATGATGACAAAGAGATCGTAGAAGCAATCAGCATCTATCTAGAACAGGAAGGATACGAGGTATTCAAAGCCTATAACGGCAAAGAAGCCATCGATATGATGAAACGGGAAAGCGTGGATCTTCTGATCATTGATGTGATGATGCCGCTGCTTGATGGCATTCATGCAACCCTTAAGATCCGGGAATTCTCAACGGTGCCCATCCTGTTCTTATCCGCAAAATCAGAGGACGCGGATAAGATCCTCGGATTAAATGTGGGAGCGGATGATTATATCACCAAACCCTTTAATCCCCTTGAGCTGGTGGCCAGAGTAAAATCTGCGCTGCGCAGATATCAGAAGCTTGGCGGCAGCCTGAAGGAAGAAGGCAGCAGTGAGTACGTACTCCGGGGACTTCGGATCAATGATGAAACAAAGCAGGTATTTGTGGATGATGAGCAGATCAAGCTGACACCCATTGAATATCAGATCCTGCTTTTGATGATGAAAAATCCGGGCCGGGTTTACTCCTCCGAGCAGATTTATGAAAGCATTTGGAAAGAAGATGCTTTTGGCGCAGAAAATACGGTAGCTGTACATATTCGTCACATCCGGGAAAAGATTGAGATCAATCCAAAGGATCCGAGATACCTGAAAGTAGTATGGGGAGTAGGCTATAAGCTGGAAGCATAAGAGCCGGGATCCTGCAAAGGAAAGGATGAGGATGAAAATGATGAAACGAAACAAGTTATTCGGAGCAGCCTGTCTGCTTCTGGTCATGATCGCGGCTTCGCTGATCATGTATCTGATTGCGGAGAGCGTAGTCATAGATGATGAGAATACGAAATCGGGAGTTGCCACCATCGGTTACTCCTCTGCTGATGCAAAGACCTTCCGTGAGTCTGAAGAGTTTACCAACTTTTTTATCAACGATTGTACGAACCTGACAGAGAATCTGGCCGTAGCGGGACAGATGGAAAGCGGCGGACACTTTGACGGTGAGAAAAAAGTTGATATCATAAAGTATTATTACAGAAGACACCCCTCTGACATACCGGCCCGTTATCAGGACCTGCATATAGAATACAAACTGGCGGATCTTTTAGCCTGGGCAGATTACAATGTCAACTTCTATGAGCTGAGCAAAGAGGATTTTTTGGAAAAAAATCCCCGCTATAAGTCATCGGAAGATGAGACAGAAGAAAATGATACAAAAGAAAAAGAGAAACAGTCTGCGGATCAACCGCTGACAGACGCTGAAGGCGCTCTGGTATACGAAGATGAAGTGACATATGATGAAAACGGGCAGCCCATCGAGCAGATGCAGGATGCTTATATCATGATCCAGGAAGAGTTTTTGCCGGCAGACGGGATCAGCCTTTATCAAAGAGATTATCCCGAGGGGAAAGAAGTATTCCACCTTCAGAGGATTATCGGACAGGATAATTTTGAAGTATCCCTGAATCAGATTCTGGAAATGGATCTGGAAGACCTTTCCAGAAACTACAGAAGCTACGAGAACAAAAGTGCCTACATGAAGCGTCAGGGCAATATGAAGTTTGTATTGTTCGATCCTGAGGGCAGGATGGTCAAGAGCAATCTGATCCTGGACAAAGACTTTATGACCCAGGACAAAGAAGCCCGTAACGAGGCAATTGAAAACGCATTCCGCAAGCAAAACACCTATGGAGTTTTCACCTTCGGAACAGCAAGGATTGAGGATGAGAATCTGAAAGTACCCTATAGAGACTACGATCGGGCAAACCTGATCTCCCGTCTCCGGGCTTATGATTATGCATTTCAAAAAGACAGCCGGCTGATGGTCTGCATTCTGGATCCGGGAACAAAAGATGAGATCCTGGGCTCTTCCGTGACCAATGATATATACGGAAAAGCGGATCTGCAGTATTCGAAAATAGCCGGAAAGACCATGGATTATCTGGTATGGACCATGGTTTTACTGGCGGCAGCATTCCTTTGCCTGATCGTATTTACCGTGACGGTACCGAAGCTGGAAAAAGAACAGATCACCGGATTTCACGCAATTCCCACGGGTTTTGCGGCAGGGATCCTGATCGTTTTCGGAATCCTTATGGCAGCCATACCCATTGGCATGAGAGACCAGATTGACGAAATCCTGCGTATGGGCAGGGACGGAATCTCCCTGCTTTGTACAACCTGTTGGATCTGCCTGTTTTTGGCCATGCTGGCGTTCTTATACGGATGGTATTCCCTGATCTTAAGGATCAAAGGCAAAACGTTTTTTTCCAATAGCGTATTTGTTAGGATCTTTTGCGGAACAACCAGCCTTGGACATAGATTCCTGCGATACCTTTTGCGGGTTGCGGAAAAATTCCTTGGATTTTTCAGGACCAGAAAAAATATCATGTACCGCACCGTCCTGCCCTATACCGGATTTGTGTTTGTAAACATGATCTTTTTGGTAGCAGGCAGACACGCCTTTTTGTCACTGCTTGTCTGCTTCCTGTTTGATGTTGCGGTGGGGATCCTCATGTATCAGGAAGCCCGTTCGGCAAAAATGGTCGAAGAGGGTGTAAGCCGGATCGTGGAAGGGGATATCTCTTACCAGATCAATACGGAAAAGATGTTTGACGGCAATAAAAAAATGGCACTGGAGATCAACAAGATCGGTAACACCGTAGATGCAGCCGTACAAAAAAGCCTTCAGGATGAGCGGATGAAAACGGAGCTGATCACCAATGTATCCCATGATATCAAAACGCCGCTGACCAGCATTATCAATTATGTGGACCTGCTGAAGCGAGAGGATATACAGGACGAAAAAGCACAGGAGTACATCCGTATACTGGATGAAAAAAGCCAGCGCCTGAAGGTGCTGATCCTGGATCTGGTGGAAGCATCCAAGATCTCTTCCGGTAATATCACACTGGAGAACACGAAGCTGGATATGTGCGAGATGATCAGTCAGGCTCTGGGTGAATTCGAGGACAGGCTGGAGGAGAGAAATCTGACGGTGATCTGCGATAAACCGGAAAACAGCCTGTATGTATGGGCAGACTCCGTAAGGCTTTGGCGAGTATTGGAAAATCTGCTGGGTAACATCTGCAAGTATTCCATGCCTGCAAGCAGAGTATATATCGACCTTTCCGGTCCGGAAGAAAAAACCGAAGGAACGGGCGGCGCGGAACAAGGCATGATCCGCCTTACCATGAAGAATATTTCGGAAAAGGAACTGAACATCACACCCCAGGAACTGACGGAGCGATTTGTCAGGGGAGATGAGTCCCGAAACACTGAAGGAAGCGGTCTGGGCCTTTCCATCGCAAAGGATCTGGTGGATCTGATGAAAGGAACCTTTACCATCGATCTGGACGGAGATCTGTTTAAGATAACGATTTTATTACCGGAATCTAAATAAATCATAAAATGGCCTTAAACTCTTGAAAAAATAGTGTAAAATGCGTATGATAATAGAGGTGATGTAATTTACATAATATTTTTTCTGAAAAGAGGAGAGTCACTATTATGAAAAAGAACAGAGTTGTTTCGCTTGTAATGGTTTTGGTAGTAAGTATGTTGATGTTTACGGGATGTACCTTAAAGGATGCGGTTACCTCCCGAAAGGTAGTAGCCAGCGAGGACGGCAAGAGACTTGAAGTTACGCTGAAGGCCGATGTATCCAAGAACCTGGAATGGAAATATATCGCTCTTTCCGGTAATCTGGTAGAGTCCCAGTCCCAGGTTGAAAATGATATGTTTTCCGATACCTACATTGAGAACTATACCCTGAGTATGAACGACACCCTGTCTGATACACTGGTACTGTTTTTGATCGAGAACGGTGATACGGAAAAAGCAAGAGCATACCTGTACGACATCAGTTTTGACGGAGATAAGATTCAGATCGGCGAGCCCCAGGAAAAGACCGTGGGCTATGATAAGAAGCTGAAAGAAGTTATCGATCAGGCGAAATAATTTAAGCAAGATGAAAAGCATGAGAGACCCATCCAAACTATGTGCGGATGGGTCCTTGCATGTTGTACAGACCGATAGTACCTTAGAAAGAAAGATAAGGAACCAGGCAATGAATCCGAAAAAAAAGAAAAAAGCAGGGAAACAGACAGCGAATCTCCATCAGCTGATCCATACCTACGGATCGGATATCTTACATTCCGATAACTTTAAAAAATCCGATAAACACATCCAGCACGGCAATATTTCCGTAATGAAGCACAGCATCCGAGTGGCAAAAACCTCACTTGCGCTGAGCAGAAAGCTGCATCTAAAGGTTTCGGAAAAAGATCTGGTAAGAGGTGCTCTTTTACATGATTATTTCGGATACGACTGGCATGGGAAAAAAGTGGGATTACATGAGATCCTTCATTTTTACGAGATGCATGGGTTTACCCATCCTTCCACAGCCCTGAAGAATGCGGAAAAAGAGTACCGTCTCACAGGCAGGCAGCGGGACATCATCCAAAAACACATGTGGCCCCTGACCATCAAGCCGCCGGCCTGCAGGGAGGCCTGGATCGTGACCATGGCAGATAAGTATTGCTCTTTGATGGAGACGCTTCGGATCCATCGGGATCATAGTAAATAAAGCAAAAGAAGAACAGGAAGGTTATATGGAGTATTTATACCGAAGATTACAAAAGTTAGCCGAAGGAAACAGATATCCTTTTCACATGCCGGGACATAAGCGTATGCTGCCCGGCAACTGTTCTTTTTTCGATGAAATAGCAAAGATTGATATAACCGAGATTCCGGGATTTGACGATCTCCATCACCCCGAAGAGATCCTGAAAGCAGAGCAGGAAAGAGCGGCGGCTTTGTTTGGTGCGAAGAAAAGCTATTTCCTTGTGGGAGGCAGCAGCGTAGGGAATCTGGCAGCCATCTGCTCCCAGACCAAAGAAGGAGATCAGATCATCCTTTCCCGGGGTTCTCACAAATCCGTTTATCATGCACTGTTTCTCAATGATCTGAAGCCTGTTTATCTGGCAGCTACGGGCCCGGATTCCATCCAAAGCGCTTTTCCTGTTAAGCCGCAAGACGTAAAAAAGGCCATGGAGGAAACCGGAGCGAAGGTAGTCTGCATTACATCCCCTACCTATGAGGGACTTGTGGCAGAAGTTTCTCAAATAGCGCAGATCGTTCATGAACATGACGGGATCCTGATCGTAGATGAGGCTCATGGCGCACATCTTTCCATCATGGAGCGGTATATCAATCAAAAAACCGGAACAACAGAAGGGATCACATTTCCTAAGAGTGCGGTTACGTCCGGAGCAGATATCGTAGTACAGAGCCTTCATAAAACCCTCCCTGCCATGACACAGACAGCTGTTTTGCATGTATGCTCTCATCGGGTGAACGAAGGGCTTTTGTGGCATTATCTGGATATGCTGCAATCCACCAGCCCTTCCTATGTGCTGATGGGTTCAGTCAGCTTCTGTCTGGACCTTCTGGAAAGAGAAGGAGAAAAGTTAGCTACAGCTTACTTTGAAAATCTGAAAGCTTTTTATGAATCCATGAAAGACTTAAAGCATCTGCACCTTTTGCAGCCGCAACAGATCATAAAGGGCAGCGGCTTTTCCTTTGATCCCTCCAAACTGATCCTGCACACGGGAAATGCAAGAAGGAAAGATAACAGACCCTACACCGGGCCGGATCTGGCAAAAGAGCTGCTGGAAACCTATGAGATCGATACGGAGATGAGCACGCCGGATTATGTACTGGGGATGACATCCGTTGCTGATACGAAGGAAGGATTTGAAAGACTGCGGAAAGCGCTATATGCCATAGATCAGAGACTGACGGCAGCTGATCCATCATGCGGAGAAACCCGGCAGGAGGAGAGGATCCATACAAATGGAGACAGCAATCCATTCCCCCGGCAGGCGTGCTCCATTCGAAAAGCCATCTTATCGGAGGCTGAATGGGTGCCGGTAAAGGAAGCCCGGGGAAGGATCAGCGCGAAATATCTGTATTGCTATCCCCCGGGGATTCCTTTGCTTACCCCGGGAGAGGAGATTTCAGAGGGAGTTCTTTGTAGAATAGAAGCTGCGGCAAAATCAGACTGCACGCTTCACGGATACGAAGAAGAGGGGCTGTATGTGCTGGCAGAATCCTGAATGCAACGATATCATGTTTTAACAGAGGTCAGTAAGGCGTTCCATCATTTCCTTCAGGTTCTCGATATCCTTCTCCACATCCCCTGTTTCCAGAGAATGATTCCCGCCGCTAACTTTGTATAGGGTAAGGTTTTTTTCTTTTGCGATCCGCTCTATTTCCTTCGGATCGGCGTAAGGATCCGCATCGCCGTAGAATAAAAGGCCGTTGCTCTCTTTCACATAATCTTCTATGATTTCCAGAGGAGAAAAACAGATCTGCCGGGCAGAGAGAGAATGCTCCCCGGCATAGGCATTGGCAACAACGGTTCCGATGCTTTTGGAAATGAACACCACTTCACTGTTTTCCAGATCCAACCCATCCTTTGCCAGGCAGTCATCTGTCATCTTCAGACAGCGCTGCAGGGTTTCCAGCAAAAAAGCGCGGTCCTTTAACTGTTCTTTACTCCAGGATAATCCGGAAAAATCCACATGGATCAGCTTATATCCCTTTTTTACGGCCAGTTTTCCGGCATAATACAGAAGAGGTCTGTCTTTTGTATATCCCACGCCGGGAAAAACGACGGCAATCTTTTGCGATCTTGACTTGTTCATGGCTTTTTATCTTCCTTTTTTCGTGATAAAAAAGAGCAGGGTTTGCGGCCCTGCTCCTTTGCGGATCATTCATCTTCTTTCTTCGGTTCTACAATAGCAATATGTACGTCTGCAAGCTGCTTGGGATCAACAACTGCGGGAGCATTCATCATAACATCCATGGCGTTCTTGTTCATGGGGAAGGGGATGATCTCGCGAATGGATTCCTCACCACAGATCAGCATAACCATTCTGTCTACGCCGGGTGCAATACCTGCATGGGGCGGAGCACCGTAGCAGAAGGCATTGTACATGGCAGGGAATTTGGCTTTCACATCATCTTCGCCCAGTCCAACCAGTTCAAAGGCTTTGATCATGATCTCGGGATCATGGTTTCGAACCGCGCCGGAGGATAACTCCACACCATTTACTACCAGATCGTACTGATAAGCAAGAATGCTTAAGGGATCTTCCGTCTCCAGGGCCTTCATGCCGCCCTGGGGCATGGAGAAGGGATTATGACAAAATTCCAGCTCGCCGGATTCTTCTCCGATCTCGTACATGGGGAAGTCCACGATCCAGCAGAACTCGTAGGTTTCTTCGTTTTTGTGGGAAGGAACCGCATTACCCAAAAGTTTACGAAGGACACCGGCGGTTTTTTGTGCTGTAAGAAGCTTGCCTGCGGTAAGTCCTACAAAATCTCCGGGCTTTAAGGAAAGGGTATCGATCACTTCCTGTTTCTTTTCCTGAAGGAATTTTGCGATACCGCCTACGATCTCGCCGTTTTCATCCAGACGGAACCAGTAGCCTTTTTGTGCGGTGATCACTTCTACCTCAGCCATCATGGCGTCGATCTGCTTGCGGGTTCCCGTAAAGTCGCTGCAAACGATGGCCTTTACGGTGTTGCCTTCAAAAGGTCCGAAGCCGCAGCCGGAAAGAAGCTCGGTCGCATCGGTCAGTACCAGGTCGATACGAAGGTCCGGTTTGTCGGAACCGTAGGTATCCATGGCTTCCAGATAAGGGATTCTCTTAAAAGGAGCCTGAGAAGCGGTGTGATAAACACCGTATTTTGCAAAAACGGGAGGAAGCAGTTTTTCGATGACGGAAAAAACATCTTCCTGTCCGGCAAAAGCCATTTCCATATCCAACTGATAAAACTCTCCCGGAGAACGGTCTGCTCTGGCATCCTCATCCCGGAAGCAGGGAGCGATCTGGAAGTATTTGTCAAAGCCGGATGCCATCAGGATCTGCTTAAACTGCTGGGGTGCCTGCGGCAGAGCGTAAAATTTGCCCGGATGATTACGGGAAGGAACCAGATAATCTCTTGCGCCTTCCGGAGAAGAAGCCGTCAGGATGGGAGTGGTGATCTCAATAAATCCCTGCTCGCTCATGCCTGCGCGAAGATCCGCAACCACTTTGGAGCGGAGGATGATCTTATCCTTTACGGAAGGATTGCGAAGATCCAGGTATCTGTATTTCAATCTGGTATTTTCATCGGCATCCTTGGAAAGATTGATCTCAAAAGGAAGCGCATTGTAACGGCACTTACCGAGGATCTCAATCTTTGTGGGACAAAGCTCCACCTCTCCTGTGGGAATCTCCATGTTTTTGTTGGAACGTTCCCGGACAGAGCCGGTGATCTGCAGAGTGGATTCCTTGTTTACGGAATCGATCACTGCCATCATTTCTTCGGTCTCAATGACGATCTGAGTAGTTCCGTAGAAATCCCGAAGAATGAGAAATCCCAGATTCTTGCTGACTTTACGGATGTTTTCATAAAAACCGCAAAGGGTTACTTCAGATCCCACATCGCTCATGCGAAGCTGACCGCAGTTGTGTGTTCTGTATTGTGTCATGATGTTTCTCCTTGTTTATTTTAGCCTGCTTTTTTACGGACAAGCAGGTCCGATTGCAATAGAAAATTTTATCACAGAATTGGCTGTTCGTCAAAAACAGATTCTGCTTAGGATCCCATTCATTTTAGCGATGGCTATGCCGTAATTGGTAAATGGAATATGGGCATCCATTGCCTGCTGCATCCGGTAGAGCATTTCCTTTTCTCCCAGCATGCATCCGCCGCAGTGAATGATCAGGTCATAGGAGGACAGATCCGAAGGATAGCCTGTGCCGGAAGTATAGGAAAAATCAGGAAAGATGCCGGTATAGCTTCGGATCAGCGCCGGGAGCTTTTCGGTGCCGATATCTCCGCATTGCCGGTGATGGGTGCAGCCTTCCGCGATGAGGATCCTTGCTCCGTCTGTCAGGTGATCCAGCCGGTCGGCGCCTTCTAAGGATTGCTCCAGCGTTCCTTTGAAGCGGGCCATTAATACGGAAAAAGAAGTCAGGGGCAGATCATCGGGAAGGAGCGCAGCAACTTTTCCGAAGACCTGGGAGTCGGTAATCACCATAGCGGGCTTGCTTTGTAAAGAAGATAAAGCTTTTTCCAGCTCCGTTTCTTTGCATACCAAAGGAATCATGCCGCCATCAAGCAGATCCCGGATCACCATCTGCTGGGGCAGGATCAGTCTTCCCTTTGGCGCCGCTTTGTCTATGGGCACCACCAGGATCACCATATCGCCGGATTGTAAAAGATCCGAAACAATAGTTGTTTCCTTTTTGTGATCTGCGGCAACAGCCCCCAGCATATCTTTCAGCTTTTGGATATTGGTGCCGTCCCGGCAGCTGACATAGAGCTCTCCTTCACGTTCGGGAGGGGCAGCGGATAAAAGATCCAGTTTGGTAAAAACAGTCAGATGGGGCAGATTTCTGCTTTCGAACTGGCGAATGAGGGACCGGTCATCTTCGGAAAGACCTTTCACCCCGTCTGCCACCAAAACAGCGAGGTCTGTTTTGCGAAGGATCTCGTAGGTTTTGCCGATCCTTTTTTCTCCCAGGGATCCGCTATCATCCAGACCTGCTGTATCTGTCAATAAAACGGGACCGATGGGCAACAGCTCCATGGCCTTATTTACGGGGTCTGTGGTAGTTCCCGGCGTATCGGACACAACGGAGTGATCCTGACCGAGAATGGCATTTACCAGGCTTGACTTACCGGCATTTCTCTGTCCGAAAAATCCGATATGAAATCGGTTGGCATTGGGGGTATCGTTTAAGCTCATGTTGGTTTTCCTTATGGCTTTCTCATTTTCTGTGTCTGTGCGGCGTTTTTTCAGAATCGAAAATCCCTTCTGCAGGAATTTTTGATATCGGAAATATGAGCGGTGGCCCGTTCCAATACAACAGGATTCGGGATTTTTTTCAGCTCATCTTCGATGAGTCGATATCCGATTCGTTTTGTTTCTTCCGATGCATAGTCTTCCAGATATTCCGTCAGAGTCATCAGCGCATTGGGATGACAGCAGTTCAGGATCTGTCCGCTTTTGCAAAGAGCCATGAACCGGTCTCCGGTCCGGCCTTCCCGGTAGCAGGCAGTGCAGAAGGAAGGAATATGCCCGTTTTCCATCAGCCATCTGACCACATCGTCCAGTGTTCTTTCATCGGATACGGTAAACTGTTCCGTGTCGTGAGGACGGTCTTTTTCCGTGTAGCCGCCGACGGAGGTACGGCTTCCGCCGCTGACCTGGGAGATGCCGGCTTGCAGCATCCGGGATCTTACCTGTTCGGATTCTCTGGTGGATACGATCATTCCCGTGTAGGGAACGGCCAGCCTTATGCAGGCGGTGAGTTTTAAAAACATCTCGTCGGAAAGAGAATTGTCAAAAGCATTCGGATCGATGTCGTCGGCAGGCTTGACTCTGGGAACGCTGATCGTGTGGGGACCCACGCCGTGGACTGCCTCCAAATGCTCGGCATGCATAAGAAGTCCCGCGAATTCATAACGGTATTTATCAAGACCGAACAAAACCCCCAGTCCCACATCATCTATGCCACCGTCCATAGCACGGTCCATGGCTTCCGTATGATAAGCATAATCGGACTTGGGTCCCGTGGGGTGAAGTGCCTCATAGCCGGCTTTGTGATAGGTTTCCTGAAACAGGATGTAGGTGCCGATACCGGCTTCTTTCAGCATCCGGTATTCTTCTGTTGTGGTAGCTGCGATGTTGACGTTGACCCGGCGGATGGCTCCGTTTTTATGCTTGATACTGTAGATCGTTTTGATACATTCGAGGATATACTCGATGGGATTATTTACGGGATCTTCACCGGCTTCAATGGCAAGCCTTTTATGCCCCATATCCTGCAGGGCGATGACTTCCGCCACCACTTCTTCCTGGGTCAGCTTTTTGCGTGGGATGTGCTTGTTTTTCAAATGGTAGGGACAATAGAGACAGCCGTTGATACAGTAATTGGAAAGATAAAGAGGGGCAAAAAGAACGATGCGGTTTCCGTAGTAGGCCAGTTTGATCTGCTCCGCAATCTGAAAGATCTTTTGATTTACCGTTTCGTCCTCGCAGGCCAGCAGCAGAGAGGCTTCTCTGTGCGTAAGCCCGCTGCAGACATAACCGTTTCCCTGCTTTCTCGGTTCGGCTTTCTTCAATATGGTCTCGATCAGAGGGAGATTATTCTTGTTAGCATCTGCATACTGCAGTGTTTCCAGGATCTCCTCATGATTAATAAATTCTTCTGCTTTTCTTGCGCTTGGATTATACATTTTTTTCACCATTTCCTATTTTAACAGCAGTTCTACTGCATTACGATTGGTTGTGCCTTTGTGTGAATGGTATCATCGAATGATATGACCGGAAATTTCCGTAGAAAGGGGATTCGACCTCATCCACCCATATTTTAGTAGCATTATGGTTTGCAGTCAACTTTTTCTGCAATTTAAAACAGGGTATTTTTTACCATTCGTCGTCTCTGGGCGACCGTTCGTCTAAAAACACACATTTTTTTATCAGATTATGATATTCTTTTAATGTTGTAAAACTATTAAGGACCCTGACAATCTCACGTTAGACGAAAAACGTGCAATTGCTTCAGATGCCGGAGTGGGTGAGGGCAAAGGTCTCTGGTATGAAGATGAATTTAGAAGAACAGATGGAAAGTACTATAAAAAGCAAAAGGAGGCACATTGCAGCGAAAAATGAAAAATGGAAGGAAAAACATCATCCAAAGTGCATTGTTTGTTTTCATAGTATGGTTAATCTTGTTTGGTTTAGAGGTTATTCATCGAATGAGCGTTACAATTTTTGAGAGTAGTGTAGTTTGGGACGTGATTAATGATACTGTTTTCAAATATTACACGGTCATATGTTTTTTAATTGGAACTGTGTATTATGTGGTATTGAGAGGATTAAAAACATTTTACTCATTTAAGCATTGGCTACTGTTTCTTTTAAGTTCTACAGTACTAAACTTTGTTTATTTTTGGATATTGGCGTTTGCTGTAGATATGTGGGTGCCATCCTTTGATGTATTAGAACTTGGTTTTATGCTAGAAGGATCTTGGGCATCGATTGTTGCGATGGCGGTTTGTGCCACTTTGAATATGATCGTAAACGGCTTGAGGAAGAGGTTTCTAAGCCAAATGATGAATGAAGAGTAAACGGAGTAAAAAATATTTTATTCAATTTCCTATGCTTTGGTTGAAGAAGACTATTCAGTTCAATCTCCAATTGACGTAATGTAAATTGCTAACAGAAAGAATGGAGTTTTAAGTTTGATTCTGATCATAAGACTAATTGCCAGACCTGTATTGGCTGTATACATTTTTTATCTGCTAAGCACAGATCCACGAACTCACTTGACAAAAGAACAGTATATTTTTGGAACGGGAATCTCTATGGTAGAATTATGTTTGCTGCATTTGATTATAGAGATTCATTTTCTGTTTTGCGGATTTTATGGAATAACAATAACGTTTGTGGAGGAAGCAAGAACTCCGATACGAATAGTGGAAGAGTCTATATGGATCGTAATCTTTATCGTGGCGACCATTCTGTTTTACAGGAAACATATCAGAAAATGGGATCCGAAAGAGAACTGGGAGGATATTTTAGCATATGGATGGATATTTATGAGTATTTTTCTTGTTCTTTCTCTTTTTTGTATTTTTCTATATTATTGGACCAAAAAGATTGATGATGCCGATTTTTTTATAATTGATCTTGTGATTCTTTTTGCACTGTCCTCTTTTGTGAATCTGATTTTAATTTTAAAATCAAAAAAGGAACTTCGACGGATCGCAGAGACAAAGAAGAACGTTAATCGAAGAGGAAAGCGTAAAAGACGGAGCAGGAATAGGGAGATTTCAGAAAAAACATGATATACAGACAATCTGAATCGGCGGAATGACCGCCGATTCTTTGCTGAAAACAGGCAAAGAAGCGTCCGCAAAAGGATTTTGCAAACCAGCGGAATTATGGTATTATAGAATGGGTTTTTGGGTGAAAATGAAGCCGGTTACATGTTAAGGAACATAAGCAAAAGATGAGGGAGATTATGAACAAAAGAATATTAACCACCATGAGAAAAATAAGGTACGCTTTGGTTGCGTGCTTTGTTGTCATGTTCTTTATAGGGGCTAAACAGACATATGCAGATCAAATGACGATACGTGAAGGCACGCTTATGGTTGAAA
This sequence comes from Lachnospiraceae bacterium, assembly GCA_024685005.1. GTDB lineage: Bacteria > Bacillota > Clostridia > Lachnospirales > Lachnospiraceae > RGIG7926. The sequence continues at coordinate 727 of JAIKWF010000037.1, read as the reverse complement.
ATAAGGTGTTTGTATATGACAAAAGATTGATCAATACCGAGATGTACGATGGAAACGGCGGAAAAGTGACTTATGACATGGACACCAATACACTGACGCTGGAGAATTATCATGCGAAGATGGTGGGTCCTAATAAAGATATCATTTTTGCGTATGTCATGTCTTATGATAAACCGCTCCGCGTTATTTTAAAGGGAAGGAATGAGTTGAATGTTGAACCGGAAAAAAGAAAAGAACAATATATAATTCGGCTTACTGATACAGATACGTTTCTGGAAGGCAGCGGGGAGTTACGGGGAAATACGGGCATTCTGACTTCAGGAGATCTTACTATTCGAGACTGTGATATTCGAATTGAGGGAGCGGATAGCGGGATCTACGCCTCAAAAAGTGTTATCTTAGATAACGCTGATGTTTATCTCACCACGGAGGAACCGCTTTATACGTCAGGACCATTATGTTTAATTACCTATAATGGAAAAGCAGGAAAACTCTCGCTAACCCATTCAAATCTTTATACGGAGGCAAAGAGCGGCAATTTCCAAAGTACGCTTTTAGCTATGGATATACCGCCGGAGTATGATGACTCTAACCTACCGGCAGATTATATGGATGATAATAAGAAGCATTTTTTCATATCAGAGGATACAAGCGTAACGGATAAAAATGGAAATGCGCTTAATTTATGTGCATATCAGTGGGCATATATTGCCTGGTTTGTTTTCAG
>JAIKWF010000035.1 GCA_024685005.1 Lachnospiraceae bacterium | reverse complement strand
CTGAAAATGTCTTCAATCTTATCGCTATGATACATCGAGTAATAATCCATATTATCGTTATAAATAGAAAAAGTTGAAAGTACGTGATCTCAATCATTATCTCCGTGGTTCCTTAAAAACTCCGATTTGTTATGGCCAATTATAACATTTGTTATGCGTTTTATCCAGTATTATCAAGGCTTTCACGCATTTTCGTTTGTTCTCATGTGCTTATCCGTTCCTGGTTTTTCTATCAATAGCCGATTCAAGATAAGCCTGAGTTATTTCCCTTCCCAGTGTACATACATAATCAATAATTCTTTGCTCTAGCTCCTTGAAAGATATCAGCCTTTCATCTACAATAGATTCCATCAGATCTTCCTCCTTTAATGTTTTTTCGCCAATTAACATCTTAGAGGAAATCTGTATGATAGGGAAGTGGGATCTCTCACTTCCCTATATTTTTGCCAACTAAAATTTTACACTAACGTGGTTGGCAAAAAAAAACCCCCGGATCCTGCACTTGGCAAGATCCGAGGTCCCCTGTTTTCCATCATTTTCTTATCTTTACAGCCTTGCTCTTGCTCCACTTTCCATAGATCCTATTGCCCTCGGCATCTTTGTTGAAAGCACGAACCCTGATGTAATAAGTTTTTCCTTTCTTCAGCTTCCTGAGCTTGAAAGAGGTCTTTTTAAAACGCTTTACTTTCTTAACCCTGGTAAGTTTTTTCCTGCTGGTGGAAGATGCCAGCTCATAGCCTTCCGGCTTGGGATCTGTTTTTCTGACCTTTATTTTGATCGTAACGGTGCCTTTTTTGTTGTTTTTTGCGCTTTTCAGCTTCACCTTATGCGGGGTGACAACCTCTCTTTGCGCTGTCGGATCTGTTTCCGGATCTGTTTTCGGATCTGTTTTCGGATCTGTTTCCGGACCTGTTATGCTCTCCCCTTCACTGATATCATTTTTGCTCCACCGCGCGTAAACGGTCGCACTCCCTGTAAACACAGTGCTCTCTGTTACCTGCTCTCCGCCTTCTTTTTCCGTGAACCAGCCCTTGAATATATAGCCTTCTCTCGAAACCGTCGGAAAGATCACTTTTCCCTCCTGATCCGTTCCTTTGATGTTGTCTGTCAGGCTCACTCCGTTTCCGTCAAAAGTGATACCGTAGTGATGACTTCCATCTTCGTTCACGCTCCAAAGCTTTGATGACAGCTCCAGATTCATTGCCGGCACGACTCCTCTATTATTTGCGATGATATATTGGCCGGAATCGACTTTTCCGCCGGAATAACCAGCGTATACCGTGTCCCTACCACTATGATCTCCGGCAGACCTTAGCCACCAAATACAGTTCCCTTCATATCTGGTATAAATGGTCTCTTTAGAAACCCCCATGACATAGGCATAGTCTGTCGGTATCACAGTTCTCGGTATACACTCCTGATTATACGTCCCGCTAAAGCCATACGCAACATTCGTCACTTCCTCGAAAGATAGTAAAAAAATCTGATCCCGGGTATCATTTCCACCGTCGTAATGGTATAACGGGCTTTTTTTATTTTCGATTTCGGTTAACGCGATGATTTTTTTCTGATCCTCGGAAAAAGCGGTATCAATAAAGGATTTATGTGTCAATTCACTTCTTTTTTCGAGACGTTCTGTAAAATCTACGCCATTGAGCCACTTTCTCAGGGTGCAGTTTTCCCAGGTGATGCGTTCTTTCTCTTCGTGATATTCCTGACAATCCAAAGCCTGATCTGCCAGGACAAAGAGCTTATCCTGATCCTCATCCACCTGCAAAACCTTCCACCTGATGGGCTCCCATTTAAAATATCGGTAAGGGACTATCTCCCCGCCTTCTTTCGGCCAGTAATACTTCTCAAGATAGTTGACATCATCCGCGCCAATCCTACGGTATTTTATCCCTTCTATTTCAACATCACCGGTTGATTTCTTTTCTTTCGCAAGCTCTGCACTGATCTTTTCCTGCAGTGCCGGGTCTTGAACTTCCGACTGGGGATAGCTGCCGAAGTATATATAGCTCCAGTCAGTCTTGTCTCTGTTTTTGTTTTCTTCATCAAACCTGCCGTCCGTCCATGTGGCTCCTCCATCTGAATAAACGGGATTATGCGGCATTTCATCCGGCTTTGGTTCATCCGCGACTACAGGGACAGCTGTTGTTATCATCAATCCAGCAAGTGCTATTGTCATCAGACGTTTCCGTAATCCTGTTTTGTACATTTTTCGACTCCTATATATTTCCTTAAGCAAAAACGATTTCCTACACCCAATCATATTATTCTCCGTTTTTGTAGATTTCTACATATTTTTCGATTAAATTGTAACGTTGACCGAAATCATAGTCAACAAAAAAGTAGATATGCCATCCCGGCGTCAAAGAGCGCCTCTTTATTATCCTCATACCGCTCAACGATCTTTTGAAACCGCAGGGGAAAGGAGGCGTTGCACAGCGATACCATGCGCTTGATCTGCGCTGCCTTTACCACTGGCATGATCCCGGGGATCACCGGCACATTGATGTCCGCGATCCTGCAGCGCTCCTTAAAGTCATAGAACTTATCGTTATCAAAAAAGAGCTGTGACAGCAGGACATCGGTTCCTGCATTTACCTTTGTCTTTAGATGCCTGATCTCATCCACCATGTTGTCCGATTCCGGATGCCGCTCCGGATAGCAGGCACCCAGCACGCAAAAATCATACTTGCTTTTCAGATAGGTGACCAGATCGGAAGCATAGGTAAAATCTTCCTTCTTCGCCACATCCTCCCGTTCATCCCCCCGCAGGGCCAGGATGTTTTCGATGCCGGCCTCGGTCAGAACCCCCGCAAAGGCATCGATCTCTTCTTTGCTGTAGTGCAGACAGGTCAGATGCACCACAGGCTCCACATGGTACTTTTCCTTGATCTTGCGCGCCAGTTCGATGGTCCTGTTGCAGTTGCTGCTTCCGCCGGCACCAAAGGTCACGCTGATAAGCTATACCTCCGTAAAAATACTCTCTACTCCCACTTCTTCCACACCTCAGGCTGGTAGCCCACAGTGGATTGCTTTCCGTTGCGGACGATGGGGTTCTTTAGCACCTGCTGGTTTTCCAGGATCTTCTCTGCCTTGTCTTCCTCTGCGATGTACCGGATCAGCGCAAGGGTGTCCTGATCCTTGCATTTTTCATCCAGCAGATTCTACACTCCGCCGTTGGCTTGAGTCACGGCATTCAGCTCGCCCTTGCTCAGTCCCTTCTCTTTCATGTCCACGAACTGAAACTTGATGCCGCGTTCTTTGAAAAAACGCTCCGCCTTCTTCGTATCATTGCACTTCTTCGTACCGAAAATCTGAATGTTCATCCTTGCGCCCCCTACTTTTTCTTCAAAAACAGCCCGATGCCTCCAAAGGCCAGACCAAAGAGCATAAGAAAAACGCCGCAGATCGTGTACCGGTTTGTGGACTGTGTCTCAGGGTGAAGCATCAGCTCTCCATCCACGATGGCATAGGTCAGCGGCTCCGTATCTCCAACCTTGGGCTCCGCATTCCACAGGGGACTTTCCTCCGTGAATGTAAACTCCTTATCCTCCGCCACAAGACTGTAATCCACCCGGTACTCATAACGGATTTCATCCTCCGTCCGCCCCTTGTCGCGCTCGGCCTGCTGATCCTTTACAGAAAGATTCCTCTCCACCTTTTCCACTGCCACTACACTGGCAGATCCCGTTTGGATCGCATCCTGCGAAACTCCGCCGCTGAAAAACAGCTTTCCGTAAAGCAGCAGACAAAGCCCTACAACCAGCCCCACTGCCGTAATGATAAAACAGTTCTTCACCTCACTCGAGATCTGATTCTTCTTTTTCTTCTTGCTCATATACCGTATTTCCCTTTCTCAAAAAATCTTAAATCTGCCGGGGGACCTTTACATTTTTTCTTTTACAGCAGCCACTGGTCCATTCCTGCGCCGGCCTCCTCGTTGGGCCGGATCTTAAAACCAAGCTTCTCATAAAAGGGTTCTTTGCCCTTGGCGGAATTCAGGTTCAGTTTTACCTTGTATCCCGGTTTCGAATCCTCCTTGATCCGGTTCATTACCGCCTCCACAAGGGTCCGGCCGATCCCCTGCCTCTGATACGCAGGATCCACGATGACATCCGATAAAAATGCCACATAGCCCCCGTCCCACAGAAGCCTTACCACGCCGATGCACCTTCCCTCTTCGTTCCTTACGCAGGTGATCATATAGGCATTTTCAATGCAGTTCTTCGCTTCCTCAAGGGGAAACTCCATCCATCCTACCTGTCTTCGAAGTTCCAAATACTCTTCCGGTGTAATGTCTTTCTCGTAGCGAATCATCTTTCTCCTCCCGGTTTTATCTCAATGCTGTCCACTCACTTGACTACGTTGCAATATGCCACAATTCTCCATTTGGCATAAGCATGACATCCCCCGGGAGCACTTCCAGGACATTACCGGAGAGGTCTTTTACCACTGTCTCTTCCCAGTACCTATAATCAGCCCCCTCTCCCTCTTCATGCCATCTGTTAAAGAACAGTTTGCTTCCATCCCTTAGGAAAAAAGACTCATGATCTTCCATAGAAAATGCGGTCTTCTCCGGCCATATGATCTCAAATTCATTCCTGCCTGCGCATTGTCTTGTCAGTGTAAGGGGCGCTATATGAAGCCTGAGATTATAACAATCCGTGACCTCCGCAAGCAGTATCCGCACATGGATTTCTGTCTTATGCTCCTGACAGTCAAAGCGGATAATCCGGATCTGTCCTTCCCTAAAGTCCACATTCAGGATATAAATACCGTCTTCAAAGAAAACCGGCTCCTCACAGTATTGGTCTTCCTGTTCCGGCAGAGGTGAAAAAACCGTCCCTTCCGGATAATGCACGAGGCAAAACTTCCTGCCCCTGAGCGTGTTCCCGGATTTGAATAGTTCCTCTGCCTCGTATAGATCTCCCGCTTCAAAATCAAGCCCGTAATACCAGTCATTTGTTGCTCCCGGAATTGGTTTTATGTACATAATCCCGTTAGTTTTGATTTCCTTCATGATCTTTCTCCAACGCTTCCGATCCTCTCAGATCCACTGCTCAGCCCAGGATTTCAGTTTCTTCTCCGTAACAAGACTTTCAAACCGATGACCCTCAACAACCTTAGCTCCCGGCGCCAGTGATTGCATATTGGCAGAGGAATCGCCCATACCACTGGTTCCCGACGTTGCAAACGGTACAACCGTGATCCCGTTAAAGTCATACATCTCCATAAATGTATCAATGATGGAGGGTTCTCTGTACCACCAGATCGGAAATCCGACAAACACTGTCTGATATTGCGACATATCCTCTACTTTGCCTGCAATCCCCGG
>JAIKWF010000009.1 GCA_024685005.1 Lachnospiraceae bacterium | reverse complement strand
TGATCGCGGAATCGTAGTTACTGTTTCCCGCGTCGGTGACTTTCACGGTCACTTTGTAGGTTTTCTTCTTCAGACCCTTCTTGAGCTTGATGTTTCCCGTTTTGGGGTCGATCACGATCTTCTTGTTGCCCTTGGTCTTTTTGTATGTTACAGTTCCCTGCTTTTTGGAAACCGTCAGATATTTGGCACGTTTAATGGTCTTGTTCTTCTTTTTGAGAGTGGAAGCCGAAGCGGTAACCTGCTTTTTGCATTTAACCGAAAGAGGATTTCCGGCTTTTTTGATCTCATAGGTTACGTTTTTGGATCCGATGTAGTCTCCCTTGCCGCTGAGGGTTATGGTATATACCCCCGCATCCTTTGACTGCTCCGGGAATACTGCCGTAAAGTCCTTTCCTTCTGTCAGGGTTACATCACCGGCTTTAAAGGACAGAATGCTCGGTCTTTGGTCCTGTTCGTTGAAGGTAAAGGATTCTGCCGAAAGCTGAACCACTGCATCTTTAATGTCTTTCTTAGGCGCCGGCTGTATCTGATGTGGCTTGTACGTCTTTGCTCCGTTTTTATCTTTGGTGGTAGCGCTGACTACGGCCTTTGTTTCATCCACCGTCAGGGTGCCTTTCGTTTCGATGCCGTAGAGGTCCGCCGTCACGGTGGAAGCTGTTACGGTTCCTCCGGAGATGGTTATGTCTCCGACGGAATCGATGCCCGGTGATCCATATTCAGAAGTAGAAATAACCGTCACCTTTCCTCCTGTTATTTCAACTGTTCCCTCTGACACGATGGGCATATTGGCTGAAACCGTAAAACTGCCGCCGCTGATCACAAGCTTTTTTTTGACGTATATTCCAACCATTCCACACGCAAGGGTAACATCTGCCTTATCCGTTATTATTACTTCTTCGGATAAAAACACAGGTTCACCGATAGCATATATGGTACCTCCGGAGATCTTGATCTTTTTGATCGCTGGCCCGGCATTTGATTTGCCAGTCATATTCAGTTTGCCGTTCCCTTTTATTTCCAAACTGTAGGATCCACCATAAATGTAATCAAAAACTATCTCATTTTCATTGTCCAAATTCAATACCGTGTCACCTGTGAGCCTCACGATAACATTCGGTCCTGCAACCTGTGCCAGATCTGATGCCTTGACTGCACCACTGATTTCTATTGTCTTTCTATCCTCACTTGTGGGATACTTTCTCTCACCGTTTTTATCCTTGGCTGTTGCACTAACGATGGCTTGCGTTTCGTCAACCGTCAGAACGCCCTCCGTCTCGATGGCGCAGTGGTCCGCTGCAGTGGTGGAAGCCGTTACTCTTCCTCCGGAGATGGTTATATCTCCGTCAGCCTGGATGGCAACTATAGGGCTTTTGGGGTCAGATGTTGCAGTCACCGTCCCCCCGGTTATTTCAATTGTTCCTTCCGACCCAATGGCGGTTTGGCCTGAAGCCTTGAGGCTTCCGCCGCTGATCACAAGTTTTTTTTCTACATATAATCCGTACATGCCCCCTGTTACGTTGACATCCGCATTACCTGTTATGACTACTTCTTCAGCATTAATTGCGGGGTTACCATTAACAGATATGATACCTCCGGAGATCTTCAGCTTCTTGATGAGTTCTCCGGCAGCATGGAGCAGATTCAGTTTTCCGGCTCCTTTTATTTCCAGACTGTAGGTTGGGCCGGAAACAGCATCAAAAACAATCTCATTTTCATTATCCAGGTTCAATACCGTGTCACCTGTGAGCCTCACGTAAACATCCGATCCCGCATATTGTGCCAGGTCCGACCCGTTTACCTCACCGCTGATTTCGATTTCGTCCCCGTTTTCGGTGATCGCGGCCCTTGCCTGCATAGGAAATGCAATGCAAAAAAGTGCTCCCAGCAAGAGTAGCATAAACCCTGTTCCGATCCTGTTTGATACTGTAACTTTTCCGGTTTTTAACATTACTGCTTCCTCCTTTTCTCGTCCTCCGACCCGGTATTCTCGATAAACTTCAGCACTTCTTCCCACTTCATGGGTCCTCCGAACAGATCCAGGCTGCTGCCAATAGTGACGTTGATATGGCCCCTGCCAAGATCCGCCAGGTACTCCAGGTCTTCAAAGTCTTTTACGCCGCCGGCATAGGTTACCTTTTCATGAAACTGCGATTGATGATCCGCCCAGTCTCCCAGGATCCCTGCCAGCTGTCTGTCGATTCCTTCGCTACGTCCTTCCACATCCACAGCATGAATGAGGAATTCATCGCACCAGTCGGACAACAGGTCCAGATTCTCATCCGTCAGGGCATAATCTGTCATCTTCTGCCATCGGTCGGTACACACATAGTAGTCTCCCTCTCCGAAGCGGCAGCTTAAATCCAGCACCAGTCTGTCTTTTCCCACCGCTTTTTTCAGCTTATCCAGTCGCTCAAAATCGATCATCCCATTTCGAAACACATAGGATGTGACAATGACATGCGAAGCCCCTGCATCAAGAAAGGTTTCTGCATTCTCTGCGGTGATGCCGCCGCCGATCTGCAATCCTCCGGGATAAGCCGCAAGCGCCTGCAGTGCCTGGTCCTTTGTCTTTTCGTAGTACTCGCTGTCCTTGCTGTTTAGCAGGATCACATGGCCGCCTTTAATGCCGTTTCCTTTATAGAATCCGGCATAATAGGCTGCATCGTATTCGGATATAAAGTTTTCCGTTGCCCGGTCATTCTGATCCTTCAGGCTTCCCCCTACGATCTGCTTGACCGATCCGTTATGAATATCAATACAGGGTCGAAACTGCATGCTCCATCCTTTCCTTTTCAGGCGATCCGTTACATCTTCGAAATCTTAGTGGTTTTTCTCCACCAAAATGCCTTCTCTGTAAGCATCAAGTAACTTTTCCAATAAAGCGATGTTCTCCCGCAGGGTGATCCCCACATCCGTATCTGCCACGCACTGTCTTTCCGCAGCGGTCTCCACGATCACGGAATCGGAGAAAATATCGGATTCCTTCAGAATCGCATCATCCGTGGATTCGAAGGGTTCATGGGATACCAGCCGCATACCGTGGGAGTTGACCACAAGGGTATATCCGGCGATACCTGTCTTAGCCTGATATGCCTTGGAAAAGCCGCCGTCGATGACAAGAAGTTTTCCGTTGCATTTTACCGGGGACTCGCCCTTTTTCCGCTCCACCGGCACATGTCCGTTTACGATATGGCTGCAGGTGGGATCCAGTCCGAATTCCGTCAGGATCCTGTCTACGATCTCTTCCTCGTCATACAGCCTGTAATAGGCGTTTTTCCGCTCCACATGGGTATCCTTATCGGCGATAAAGTACCGCTCGAAGGTGGTCATCTTATCCTTGCCGAATACCGGAGAATTGGGGCCGGTCCAGATGTACCAGAGCACATCTTCTCCCCGCTGTTTATCTTCCGGTTTTCTGGCATGAAATCCCCGTCTTGCATAGGAATCCAGGGCATCGTAAAGGGCTCTTCCGCTATACTCTTTTCCGAAAAGCTTTACCTTGATGAATTCCCCGTTTTCGTCCATGGGAACGCATCCGTGATAGAGCAGATTGGAATTATATACTTTATACATTCCTCCGTTGGAAAAGAGAAACCGTACATCCTTTTGCAGTCTGTCGCATCGCATAAATGCCTGGCGCAGGCGGTCCATCAGGGTTGCTTCTTCCTCGGTAAGCTTATAGGGATCTTTGGGATCCACTGTAGGGAAGTCCGTGTCCTTCATGGGATATTCTTTTCCGTAGACCATGACGGTCTTTTTTTCATAATCGATCTTGTCCAAAAGGAGTCTGTCTTCCATTTGGAATTCCGGATTTCGCATGATGGTCTGTCCTTCCAGCTTAAACTGCAGGATGGCCATAGCTTTGTGCATCCGCATGGTCATATCCAGTTCGTTGCCGTAGTATTCCTGGCCTTCTTTGATCTTAAAGGCGGAGCAGTCCGTATCCGCATATTTGTCCATCACAAAGGTCACCAGCGGGATCAGGTTGATACCGTATCCTTCCTCTAAGGTGTCCAGATTGCCGTAACGGGCGGACATCCGGATCACGTTGGCGATACAGGGCAGGGAACCTGCCGCAGCTCCCATCCAGACGATGTCATGGTTTCCCCACTGTATATCCACGCTGTGATAGTGGCGCAGGGTATGCATGATCACATGGGGACCGGGGCCTCTGTCGTAAATATCTCCCACAATGTGCAGGTGATCGATGACAAGCCGCTGGATCAGTTTGCTAAGGGCAACAATAAAATCCGGGGCGCTGCCGATCCTGATGATGGTGTGGATGATCTCGTTATAGTAGGCCTCTTTGTTCTGCACCTCCGCCTTTTCCGTGATCAGCTCTTCGATGACATAGCCAAAATCCGTAGGCAGTGCTTTGCGTACCTTGGAACGGGTATATTTGGAGGCTACTCTTTTTGTGATCTGTACAAGCCGGTACAAAGTGATCTTGTACCAGTCCTCCAGATTTTCCGCTTCCGTTTTTTTAACGATCTCCAGTTTTTCCTTTGGGTAATAGATCAGTGTGGCAAGACTCTTTTTGTCCTTGTTGGAAAGGGTATTGCCAAACTCTTCATCGATCTTGCGGCGTACCGCTCCGGACCCGTTTTTGAGCACATGATTAAACTGCTCATATTCTCCGTGGATATCCGTCATAAAGTGCTCGGTTCCCCGGGGCAGGTTCAGGATTGCCTGCAGATTGATGATCTCCGTGCTGGCCGATGCAATATCGGGATATTGCTTGGACAGTGTTTTCAGATATCGAAGTTCCATCTCTTCCATTTTTCGTGAATCCTTTCTTATCCGATCACATCGGACATGGTATAAAGTCCGGCTGCCTTGCCGTTGATAAATTTGGCTGCTTCCACGGCGCCCTTTCCGAATACTGCCTTGGAGTATGCCCTGTGGGAAAAGGTGATCACCTCATCTTCTCCGGCAAAGATCACATCATGATCTCCTACAATGGTACCGCCTCTGACTGCGGAAAGGCCGATCTCCTTTTCCGGTCTCTGTATGGAACGCTGGCTTCTGTCATAGACATAGTCATACTTTTCCGTCAGTCCTGCGGATACCGCATCCGCCAAAGCCAGAGCTGTTCCGCTGGGAGCATCTTTTTTCAGCTTATGATGCTTTTCCACGATCTCAATATCAAAGCCTGCATCTGCCAGGGTCTGGGATACTTCCTGCAGGACCTTTTCCAACAGGTTGATGCCTACGGACATGTTGGCAGAGCGCAGCACAGGGATAGCGTCTGCTAACTTTTCTGCCCGGGCGATCTGCTCCGGCGTAAGGCCTGTGGTACACAGAACAAGAGGGAGCTTCTTTGCCTCGCAATAGTCCATCAGTTCATCCGCTGCCTTAGCCGATGAAAAATCGATCACCACATCCGCTTCCACATCACAGTCTTTGATGCTTTTGAACACGGGATAGGAATTGGTGATGCCGTCAAAGGGATCTACCCCCGCTACGATCTTCGCATTTCCGTCTTCTTCCACGATCCTGGAAATGGTCTGTCCCATTTTTCCGTTACAACCATGCATGATAATATTTGTCATTGCTAACTTTCCTCCTGTCTGTACTATATGTTTCTGTTATTTTCCTTTGTGATTCTTCTGTCTCACTTTTCCCCGAATTGCCTGCAGCGGTTTCCGGATAACTGTACCGTTTACCATGGCCGCATTGCCTTATAAAGAAAACAGGCCGCGCCGCAGGAGTAGTTCTGCGGTCTGCGACCTGTTTTTTCTCTGTTATTTCTTATTATGCTGCGTTTATCCCGCCTGCCCCGGATCTGCCCGGGAGATCGACCATCAGGATAAGATACCGAACTGCTGCATGGCTTTTTTCAGCCGCTCTGCATGCTCGGGCTCCATCTCTGTCAGGGGACGTCTTAATACGCCGGTGTCAACACCCTGCAGCTGCAGCGCTTTCTTAACGGGAATGGGATTCACCTCGCAGAACAGTGCGCCGATGAGTTCGATGGCATCTAACTGGATCTTACGGCTGCCTTCCACATCTCCTTCGAAGAATTTTACGCACATATCATGGGTCTGCTTCGGTGCCACATTGGAAAGAACGGAGATCACGCCCTTACCGCCTAAGGAAAGGATGGGTACCACCTGATCATCGTTGCCGCTGTAGATATCTACTTTTCCATTGGCAAGCGCTGCAAGCTGTGCCACTTCGGAAAGATTGCCGGTGGCATCTTTTACGCCTACGATATTCTCCACATTGGTAACCAGGTCTACCACGGTCTCAGGCTGGATCAGCACGCCGCCGGTACGTCCCGGAATATTGTACATGATGATGGGGGTATGTACTGACTCCGCGATCATCTTATAATGCTCTTTCAGACCCTTCTGGGTACATTTGTTGTAGTAAGGGGTTACGATCAAAAGTCCCTCCACGCCGAATTTCTCAGCTTCCTGTGACAGATAGATCGCCGTCTCCGTACAATTGGAACCTGTTCCCGCAACAACGGGGATCCTGTGGTTCACTACCTCTGCGCAGTACTTGATCACTGCCAGATGTTCCTCATGATCGAGGGTAGCGGACTCTCCTGTGGTGCCGCATACGATGATGGCATCCGTTCCTCCTGCGATCTGCCTCTCGATCTGTGCTTCGAAGGTTTTGTAATCCACCTTGCCCTCTTTGTCAAAGGGGGTTGTGATGGCTACGCCAGCTCCTGTGAAAATTGCCATAGTTTTGCTCCTTTCTGTTCACCTTACGGTTTTGGCAGGTGAAGATCTCCGACTAAAGAAACGCCGACCCGCTTCGGGCCGGCGTAAATACTTTCGCAGTATTCCGATAGCCCTCCATCCGCCTGGCGGATGACAGTCATACAGCTCTTTACTGTATGCCCAAGAAGTTAGCTGCAGGTAACTATCTTCTTTCGGCGGATTACCCTTTCATCCGTGATCTTCTGTGCCTGTCACATCACACGGTCTACTGATGAAATCCGCGACCTCTATCTTCCCTGTTTGGTTAAAAGTGTACCGGCTTGTATGCCGTAAGCCGATCACGCGCCTGTCATGATCAGTAATAAGCATAGCACTACATGGGGCGCTCTGTCAACAGCTAAGCCACTACTTTAAATCATGTAGGGATCAGGCAAAACGGATCAGCTGTTTTTCTGCATCCACAACGGCTTCTTTTCCGAAGGGAATGATGCAGCGGGGCATGGCATGTCCGATATTGATATCCCACAAAATGGGCAGATCCTCTCTGTCTGCTACTTCAACCAGGATCTTTTTGTATTCCTCTGCGTAGGTCTCATTCTGGGGTTTGCCTGCAAGGACGCCGCTTACGGCATCAAAAATGCCCTTTTCCTTCAAAAATCCCAGCGCTTTTCTGTACTTTTCCGGCGCAGGTCTCTCTTCGCTGGTCTCTAACAAAAGGATCCTGCCCTTCCAATCCTCTGCCTTAGGCAAAAGACTGTATTTTTCGCAAAGAACGGGCATATCCGCATATCTTTCCCCGTCAAAAAAGTCATACAGGGAATCCACGCAGCCTCCTAAGATCTTGCCGGAGAATACTGCCGGCCCCTGCAAAAGCTCAAATCCGCCGGCCGGATGGGAAGGTACGGCAATTCCCACCTGCTCCGGGGTAAACTCTTCTCTTTCCTCATACCACACATCACTGGGGGTGATCTGACTGATGGTTCCCGTATGGATCAGCTCCTCAAAGTATTTCCGGGTATAAGGGTGCATATCGGGGCCGATCTCGCACAGATCCGGCAAAAATGCCTGCCCGTAAAATGTGGGAAGGCCCACCTTGTGCAGCATCATATGATTGATGGTGGTATCGGAGAATCCCAAAAAGATCTTATCCGTTACGGCAGCCGCCAGCTCATCATGATCAAAGAGATAAGGGAGCAGTTTGTAGGTATCATCTCCCCCGATGGCGCAAAGGATCATATCCACCTGCGGATCCCGAAAGGCCGCCAGCAGGTCCTCCGCTCTTTTTTCCGGATGCTGCCGGATATAATCAAGGCCCTTTTGGGCATTGGGCATAAACTTTACATTCAGTCCCATCTCCTGTAATCTGCGAAGTCCGATCTCTACTTCAAACCGGACAAAATCCTCTCCGATGATACCGCTTGAAAGGCTTACGATTGCAACGTTTTTCACCATTTTTCGTTCCTCCCTGTCCTTCTTACTTATTTTTTATATACTGTTTCCTTTTTCACAGAGAAGCTCTCCGTTTAAATAAGCCTCTGCTAACTTTCCCTCTTGATAGACGAGCTTCAGGGAAAAGAAGGGCGCGTTTTCTTCCAGCAGCCGAAAGAAGATCTTATCTCCTTCCCACAGATTCAGCGTCCCGAGCTCGCTTTTTTTCACCCAGACAAGCTCTCCCTCATTGCAGGCATCTCCCTCCGGGATCTGTCCTTCAAATTCCTCAGCGGTATAAAGGCACATATACTCCGTAAAATCTTCTCCGTCGCAGAAAGTCACCAGTCCCCGGAAGCGATACTTTGTAAGCCGGAGGCCCGTTTCCTCCGAAACCTCCCGCAGCAGGCATTCTTCCGGGCTTTCGCCTTCCTTGAAGTGTCCGCCGATGCCGATCCACTTGTCTTTGTTGATATCATGTTCTTTTTTCACCCTGTGCAGCATCAGATAGCGATCATCCTGCTCAATATAGCAAAGGGTGGTCATGTTTTTCAGATCTTCCATGGGTCCTATCATACCACATACACATTTTTCCTTGCAAATTTCAGATTTTGTGTTAGACTATTTAAGGTTTTGTAACAAGAGGATAATAGATTAAAGAAGAAAAAGGAAAGAAAATGAAGACGAAAAGAGAAGATGTCAGAAACGTAGCCATCATCGCCCATGTCGATCACGGCAAGACCACTCTGGTGGATGAGCTGCTCAAGCAAAGCGGCGTATTCCGCGAGAATCAGGAAGTGGCCGAGCGCGTCATGGACTCCAATGATATCGAGCGGGAACGCGGGATCACCATCCTGTCCAAAAACACCGCAGTAACCTATAAAAATACCAAGATCAACATCATCGATACCCCGGGACATGCGGATTTCGGCGGCGAGGTAGAGCGCGTGCTGAAAATGGTAAACGGTGTCATCCTGGTGGTTGATGCTTTTGAAGGAGTTATGCCCCAGACCAAATTCGTTCTGCGCAAGGCTCTGGAACTGGGACTGCCCATGATCGCCTGTGTCAACAAGATCGACAGACCCCAGGCTCGTCCCACGGAAGTTGTGGATGAGATCTTAGAGCTTCTCATCGACCTTGAGGCAGATGAAAGCCAGCTGGACTGCCCCTTCATCTTTGCATCTGCCAAATCCGGTACCGCTTCCTACGATGCGGATACAGACGGCACCGATATGCAGCCTTTGTTTGACACCATCCTTTCCCACATTCCGGCTCCCGAAGGGGATCCCGATGCCGGCACCCAGGTGCTGATCAGTACCATCGATTACAACGAATACGTAGGCCGTATCGGCGTGGGAAAAGTGGATAACGGCAAGATCAGTGTGAATCAGGAAGTCATGATCGTAAACCATCACGATCCGGACATGCAGAGAAAAGTGAAGGTTTCCAAGCTCTATGAGTTTGACGGTCTGAATAAAGTGGAAGTAAAAGAAGCGGGCATCGGCTCCATCGTTGCCATCTCCGGTATTTCGGACATCCACATCGGAGATACCCTTTGCAGTCCGGACAATCCGGCTCCCATTCCCTTCCAGAAGATTTCCGAACCTACCATTGCCATGCATTTTATTGTAAATGACTCACCTTTGGCAGGTCAGGAAGGAAAGTTCGTTACCAGCCGTCACCTGCGTGACAGACTCTTCCGGGAGCTGAACACCGACGTGTCCCTTCGCGTTGAAGAGACGGATACCACGGAAAGCTTTAAGGTCTCAGGCCGCGGCGAGCTGCATCTTTCCGTATTGATCGAGAATATGCGCCGGGAAGGCTATGAATTTGCAGTATCCAAAGCCGAGGTATTATATCATACCGATGAGAACGGAAAAAAGACGGAGCCCATGGAAATTGCCTATATCGATGTTCCGGAAGAATTCTCCGGCAACGTGATCCAGAAGCTTTCCTCCCGAAAGGGTGAGCTCTTATCCATGAAGCCCGCTGCCGGCGGATATACCCGTCTGGAGTTTTCCATTCCCGCAAGAGGCCTCATCGGATACAGAGGCGAGTTCATGACCGATACCAAAGGAAACGGTATCATGAACACCAGCTTTAACGGCTATGACCTGTATAAGGGCGACATTGCATACCGCGCCAAGGGATCTCTCATCGCCTTTGAGGATGGCGAGTCCATTACCTACGGTCTGTATAACGCCCAGGAGCGCGGAACCCTCTTTATCGGTCCCGGCGTGAAGGTATACAGCGGTATGGTCATTGGCGAGACCGGCAGGACCGAAGATATCGAGCTGAATGTCTGCAAGAAAAAACAGCTGACCAACACCCGTGCTTCCGGTTCCGACGAGGCGCTGCGCCTTTCCCCGCCGAAGGTTCTTTCCTTAGAGCAGGCTCTGGACTTCATCGACACCGATGAGCTTTTGGAAGTTACACCCGAGAATCTCCGGATCCGCAAAAAGATCCTAGATCCTACCCTCAGAAAGAGAGCTTCCTTTAAAAAGAACAACGGCTGACAAGCTGCCTTGGACATAGTGGACCTGGGGGACGGAGTCAGTGGGTCATTTTGAAAAAATGACCCACTGACTCCGTCCCCCAGGTCCACTTTTGTTCACTCCGTATGTTTCATTCTCTTGGTGTAGTCGTCTGCCGGTTCAGGCTTTGCAAAGTAATATCCCTGGATCATATCGCAGCCCTGGTCTGCCAGAAAATCCACCTGCTCTTTTACTTCCACGCCTTCCGCCACAGTTTTCATGTGAAGCTCTTTTGCCAGCCGCAGGGCTTCCCGTACCACGATCTCGCCCCGCTGCCCCGCATCTTCTCCCCGGAAAAATTCCGCATCCAGCTTCAACACATCCAGGGGCATGTCCTTTAAGGAATTCAGGGAAGAATAGCCTGATCCGAAATCATCCATGGAAACGGAAAAACCGTATTCTTTCAGACTTTGTATAGTATGGATGATGGCTTTCTTATCATCAAAGAAGGCGCTTTCCGTCAGCTCGATCTCAATAAGATCGTGGGGCGTCCCCACCTCATCCACCATATCCCGGACCTGCTCTGCCAGATCATTTTCCGAAAAATGTGCTCTGGAGACATTGACGGAAACCGGCACGCATTCATAGCCTTCATCCAACCATTTTTTCTGATCTGCCGCCACATGTCTGATCATATAGTGGTCGATCTTTGTAATGAATCCGTTTTTCTCGAAGATGGGAATAAACCTTCCCGGGGGCTGGAATCCGTATTTGGAAGAATTCCACCGGATCAGCGCCTCCGCACCGGAAAGGGTATTGGTCACCGGATTGTATTTGGGCTGATAATATACCAGGAATTCTTCATTTTCCAAAGCAGCCTTCTGCTCTTCCTGCACCTGACTGCGCCACTTCTGCTCTGCGATGAGCTCTTCATCAAAGAAGGCTATATCGGAGGAGTCATGATCCGAAAGGGTAGATCTTGCCGTGCAGGCGTTATTGTACTCCTCATCCACATCCAGCTTTTTCCGGCGGATCAGCTTCCCTCTCTCATCGGTCTTTGCCGGCAGGGGATTGACCCCCACATGAAAATTGAAATTCAGGGAAGAATCCAGATCCTGCAGCAGGGTGATCAGCCTGTTGATCCGCTCCGTCAGTTCCTCTTTCGTTCCATATTTCATCAGCACCGCAAAGTTAGCCGATGCATAATGGGAAATGGTTTCACACCGCTTATCCAGCTCTTTTTTTACAATGGCATCCACCCGGGACAGAAGCTTTTCTCCCGCTGCCACGGAATGACACATGCAATAGTTCCGGTAGTTCACAAAGACAAGATCCAGAACGGCAAAATTGTACTTGTCATTTTTTCTCTTCCGAAGAAAAGCGCCGCCCTTGATCAAAAACCACATCCAGTTGTGGCCCCCGGTAACTTCATCCATGTAAAAGACCGCATTCATCTTTGCCTGTCTTCTCACGCCCTTGATCAGGCTTAGCACAATGGTAAGAAGCAGGATCACCAGTAAAAATCCCGTTACTGCAATCAGACTTCCCACAAACAAAAAATCATCAAAGGTGATCTGATACAGTGCCTTCCCGTACATGATCTTCCCGTCGTCCTTTAAAGGCATCTCGATCCAGTAAGGCAGATCAAAAGTGATCTCACCCGTTACGAACCGCTTGTCGTCAAAAAAGCCACCGTTCTTTTTCAGCCACTTATTCAGCTGTTTTAAATCCAGGGCCAGGGACTCATCGGAGCCGTAAAAGAAGGGCTTTTCCTTATCCTTACGGATGGTTGCGTTCTCTCCGGATATGATCATAAACATATCTTCGGTGTACGTATCATTATCCCTGTTGCTTTCTGTCGATACCACAACCCCCACATCTGCGGGATTTCCGACGGAAACATCGATGCCGGGTTTTTCCTTATCTCCGGCTTTTGCCTTCTCTGCCGGCTTCGCATCCTCTCCCGGCTTTACAGCATCCGCCGGCCCGGCTCCTTTTCCGGGAATCTCTCCCTCTTCGGGGGATCCTTCCATCTCCCTGAAGCCGGATGATACCGTCACTTCAAAGCTTTCATCCGACATGGTATCCCTGCCGCTGACTGCCAGAGTTTTTCCTGCTTTGTCTTTGATCACATATTCCCGGATATCGCCTCCTAAGAAGCTGTGGATCTCTTCGTCGCTCTTTCCCATTTCGTAGAGATTGGCAATGGTGGTGATCCGCTCTTTTTCCGAGCGAAGGTTTCCCTTCAATATATAGAACAAAATGCTCTCGAACAGAACCAGCAGCAAAACTGCCAGGATCACGGTGACAAAGATCAGAGCCACCATGCCGCTCCAGGCATTTCCCTTTTTCAGTTTTTTCAGGCGCTGCTCTTTCTTACTTACTGCCATGCCATCACCTCTTTATTTTTCTGCGACCGGAATCAGCGAAAAGCTGTTCTCTCCCACTTCCCAGGACACCTTTCCCTGGGTCATTTCCACCAGATCTTTTTGCACCTTGTTAAAAAGCTCCTCCGGAATCCGTAAGGCTATGCTTACTTTTTCCCCGTAAACCGGCTCGTCGCTGCCGATAGCCGGGTTTGCTGCCAGATAGTTTTGCAGTTTCCCCCAAAGGGTATAATCCACATTGCCGTAAAGGGCCCGGACCGCAACCTGTTCATAAAGTGCTGCCTCTGCCAGGGCTTCCGATACTGCATCCTGATAGGCTCTCACCAGCCCTCCCGTACCAAGGAGCACACCGCCGAAATACCGGGTGACCACGCAGGCCACTCCCGTCAGCTCTTTTCCCTGCAAAACGGAAAGCATAGGCTTTCCCGCAGTACCGCTGGGCTCTCCGTCGTCGGAGGAATGCACATATTCCGCCCGCTCCTCATCTGCCGGCAGGATATACGCACTGCAATTGTGCTTTGCATCCCAGTATTTCTTTTTCATTTCTTCTATAAAAGCCTCAGCCTCTTCTTTTGTCTCTACCGGCCGCAGGGTTGCGATGAACCGGGATTTTTTCTCCACGATCTGACCCGTGGCTTCGTCTTTGATCTTTCTCATATTGTTACTCTTCCGTCAGCTCTTTTTCCCGAATTTCTGCACGAGGATTCCCACTACCGTAAATCCCAGTCTGGCAAAGGTCCAGATCATGGAAGAAGGGGGCGGTGAAAAGGTGTCCGTTCCCAAAAGTACCGGCAACACCGTCAAAAACAGATTGACAACGCAAAATCCTCCCACAGCTGCCGTAAGTACGATGATCACAGGCTGCAGGAACTTAGTGGTCAGCTTTGCGATCACATAAGCTGCCGCCAGTCCCAGGATATTTACTACCAGCGGAAGCAAAAAGGGCGGGATCTGATCCTCTTTTCCCAAAAGCGTCAGCACATACATGGCGATGCCCGTTGCCAGGGATTCCTTTACAAAGGAATAAACCGCCAGAAAAACGCCTACTTTTACCACTGCTGCTGATGCAATGGCGCAGATCAGGCCTGCCACAACCCGGATCAGCAGGATCTGCCTGCTGTCCGTCAGATTGATAAAATATCCCAGGATCACGGTGATCTGCGTATAGCCTGTAACAAAACCGATCACAAGAAGCGCCAGTCTGTAAAGCCTGTATCCTTCAAAACAGATGATCAGTGCTACGATCATCATTACAATATAAACGGCCGCTCCTTCAAACCGCATCTGGGCGAATTGCTCGATCAGCTGCGCCGGCGCCGCACTTTCCGGACTCATCATTTCCGGTTTCCTCCATTTTCTTCGTTTTCCCCGCTATCGGTTATTCTACCATAAAATCTGCCGCTTTCCCACAGGTTTTGCCACGGTTCTTTTACTCTTTCCTTTTTGGTTAAAATCTGCTATAATTCTGATATCTATGGGATTTTGATTAATGGAGGTTCTTATGAACTACGGTAGAAGAAATATCAGGAAAAAACAGCGCCGGCTGAATTCCAAGTCGGTGAAGTTTTGTAAAATGTTTATTCTGGCCCTGGAAGAGGCGGTGCTGGTCTCTCTGATCTGCATTGCCATTGTGGGTGTCTGTGTGGGCATCGGTGCCTTTAAGGGAATCCTGGCATCCGCACCGGACATCTCCCAGCTGGACGTTACGCCTACAGGATATGCCACTGTTGTTTACGATGCCAAGGGCAATCAGCTGACCAAGCTTGTGGGTACCAATTCCAACCGAAGCTATGTGGGAAAAGATCAGATCCCCCAGGATCTGAAGGACGCCTTCGTAGCCATCGAGGATGAACGTTTTTACGAACATAACGGAATCGATATCAAGGCGATCATGCGTGCCGGTATGCAGGCTGTAAAAGCCCGTAAACTGGGACAGGGCGGTAGTACCATTACCCAGCAGCTTTTGAAGAACAACGTATTTGAAGGCTGGACCGATGAAAAGAGCACCATGGTTAAGGTGAAACGTAAGATCCAGGAGCAGTATCTGGCACTGGAGCTGGAGAAACGTATGAGCAAGGAAGACATCCTGGAGCTTTACATGAACTCCATCAACCTGGGTCAGAACACACTGGGTGTCCAGACCGCTTCCATGCGCTACTTTAATAAACCGGTAAACCAGCTGAGCCTTTCGGAGGCAGCGGTCATTGCCGGCATCACCCAGAATCCTTCCAAATACAACCCCATCTCCCATCCGGATAACAACCGGGAAAAAAGAGCCACTGTGCTGAGCTATATGTTAAAGCAGGGCTATATCGAGCAATGGGAGTATGATACGGCTATGCGGGACGATGTGTATTCCCGGATCAAGATCGTAAACGAGTCCAAGAGTTCGGAATCCATCAACTCCTACTTTGTGGATGCTCTCATCGATCAGGTCATCGAAGTGCTGATGGAGGAAAAAGGCTATAACGAAACCCAGGCCTACAATCTGGTTTACTCCAGCGGACTTCAGATCTACACCACCCAGGATCCCCAGATCCAGGCTATGTGCGATGAGATCTACAACGATGAAAGCAACTATCCTGCCAACACCCAGTGGCTTCTTGACTATCAGCTGACCGTCAAGACAAAGGATGATGAATACGTAAATTACTCTACGGAAGCTTTTAAGAAGTTCATGATCAACCAGCGTTCCTCTTACAATCTTCTCTACTCCTCTCAGGACGGAGCTTACGAAGATCTGGAGGCTTACAAGCAGGAGATCTTAAATCCCGGCGACAGCGTTTATGCTGAGACCATCAACATGACGCCCCAGCCTCAGGTATCCCTTACCGTAGAGGACCAGCACACCGGCTATGTGGTAGCTATGATCGGCGGCCGCGGTACCAAATCAGCCAGCCGTACCCTGAACAGAGCCACCAAGGCAAAGAGACAGCCCGGTTCCACCTTTAAGGTTGTTTCCACTTATGCACCGGCTCTGGATGCAGCGGGCCTGACCCTGGCATCGGTACAAAACGACGCACCCTATGAATACGCCAACGGCACTCCCGTCCGGAACTGGTACGGTGAAAGCTACAAGGGTATCTGCTCTCTTCGCTACGGTATCGAGCAGTCCCTGAACATCGTTGCCGTAAAGACCCTGACACAGATCACGCCCCAGCTTGGTTTTGACTATCTGAAAAACTTCGGCTTCACCACTCTGGTAGACCGGCGTACCGTCAATACCAGCAACGGCACCATGGTCCTTTCCGATATCAACCAGGCCCTGGCTCTGGGCGGTATCACCGACGGTGTTAAGAATATCGAGCTGAATGCGGCTTATGCCTGCATCGCCAACGGCGGCAAGTACTACAAGCCCACCCTCTTTACCAAGATCCTGGATCATGACGGTAAAGTGCTTATAGACCGCACCGTTCCCCCTTCCCGTCAGGTATTAAAGGAATCCACCGCATTCCTGCTGACAGACGCCATGACGGACGTAGTTACCAAGGGAACGGCTACCAGCGTTAAATTCAGCAATGACATCGCCATTGCCGGAAAGACCGGAACCACTTCCGATTATAAAGACGTATGGTTTGCAGGCTATACTCCCTACTACACAGCAACCTGCTGGACGGGATATGATAACAGCATTAAAATGACGGATACCGCCGAGAAGAACTTCTCCAAGACAATGTGGAAGGCGGTTATGGAAAAACTCCATGAAAATAAGCCCGCGAAGGGCTTTGACGTACCTGCCGATATCGTAACGGCAACTGTATGTTCCAAGTCAGGCAAGCTTCCCGTATCCGGTCTGTGCAGCGGCACAACCACCACGGAATATTTTGCCAAGGGCACCGTTCCCACGGATACCTGTAACGTACACTTTGGCGGAATGGTCTGCTCCGCAACGGGTCTGGCCGCATGTTCCACCTGTCCTTATCAGGTACCCGGTGTCGTAACCCAGATTCCTGAAGATGACGGAACCGTAAAGACCAGGTATTGTCCTCACACAGCGGAATTCCTGGCAGATCCTGCCAACCTGGCAGCCGTAGCCGCAGCCCAGGCAGCAGCAGCACAACAGCAGCAGGCAGCCGCCATTGCAGCCCAGCAGGCAGCCGCTCAGGCAGCCATCGAAGCCCAGCAGGAAGCCATCAGGCAACAGCAGGCTGCCCAGCAGGCACAGGAACAGATCAATTCCCAAAACTAAGCTGATAATATTTCCCCTTAAGAGAAAGGAGCTCCTGGTGAGTTCCTTTTTCTATGATACGGCCCTGTTCCAGAACAACGATACAATCGCTGTTGCGGACAGTGGAAAGACGATGGGCGATCACAAAAGTGGTACGCCCTTTCATCAGCTTATCCATTCCTCCCTGTACCAGTCTCTCTGTTCTGGTATCAATGGAGGAGGTTGCTTCATCCAGGATCAGCGCCGGCGGATTGGCGATCGCCGCTCTGGCAATGGCCAGAAGCTGTCTCTGTCCCTGGGAAAGGTTGGCACCGTCTCCCGAAAGCATGGTGTCATACCCCTGGGGAAGCTGTCTGATAAAGGTGTCTGCATTGGCCAGTTTTGCTGCCATCTCCACCTCTTCATCCGTAGCGGACAGGTTTCCATAGCGGATATTCTCCCTTACCGTAGCGGTAAACAGATGAGTATCCTGCAATACCATACCCAGGGATTTTCTCAGATCTTCTTTTTTGATCTTTCCAACGTTAATTCCATCGTAACGGATCTTTCCATCCTGAATATCATAGAACCGGTTGATCAGATTGGTGATGGTGGTCTTTCCTGCGCCGGTGGAGCCTACAAAGGCGATCTTCTGCCCGGGTTTGGCGTAAAGATTGATATCGTGAAGGACCATTTTTTCATCCGTATAACCAAAGTCCACATCCTCCATGACAAGATCTCCCCGCAGAGGTTTATAGTCCACGGTTCCTTCGGCCTTGTGCTCGTGTTTCCATGCCCAAAGGCCGGTATAGGGTTTATCGGAGGGTACCAGCTTGCCATCCTTCTCTTCTGCCACCACCAGGGTAACGTATCCGTCATCCGTTTCCGGCTTCTCGTCCAAAAGTTTAAATACTCTGTCTGCACCTGCCAGGGCCATGACAATGGAGCCCAGCTGCATGCTGATCTGGTTAATGGGCATGTTAAAGCTCTTATTAAAGGTCAGAAAGCTTGCCAGGGTTCCGAGGGTCAGTCCGAATCTGCCGGAAAGCGCCATGGCTGCACCCGAAAGCACGCAAACCACATAGCTGATATTACCCATCTGTGCATTGACAGGGCCCAGCATATTGGCATACTTATTGGCCTGATCCGCACTTTCAAACAGACTGTCATTTAATTTCGTAAACTCTTCTATGGCCTTGTCCTCATGGCAAAAGACCTTTACCACCTTCTGGCCTGTCAGCATCTCTTCGATATAACCGTTCAGTGCACCCAGATCCTTTTGCTGCTGCATAAAAAAGCTTCCGGATCTGCCGGCCACCTTTTTGGTCACAAGGAGCATCAGCACTACCATACACATGGAAACAGCTGTAAGGGGCAGGGACAGACGGATCATGCATACCAGCACGGTCACAATTGTCAGCGCGGAGTTAAACAGCTGTGGAATACTCTGGGAGATCACCTGCCGCAGGGTATCGATATCGTTGGTATACACCGACATGATGTCACCGTGGGCATTGGTATCAAAGTATTTCAGCGGAAGGGATTCCATATGGTTAAAAAGTTCCCTTCGAAGGTTTCGAAGACTACCCTGGGCCACCTTTACCATGATCCTGTTCTGAGCAAAGGCTGCAATGATGCCGATGGCATAAAAGCAGGCCACCCGTCCCATTGCCCCCAAAAGCGGGCCGAAATCAGGATCAGCGGTTCCGATCATGGGCAGTATATAGGAATCGATGAGGGTCTGCATAAACATAGTTCCCTGGGCATTGGCCAGGACGCTGATCACCAGACAGATCAGGACCACTGCAAAGGCCCATCCGTAATCTTTTCCCACATAGGAAAAAAGCCTTCCCAGGATCTTTCCCGGGTTCTCTACCGTAGGTTTCATACCCCGGGCCATTCTGCCGGCACCTCCGGGTCCTTTAGGTCCTCTGGGGCCTCTGGTCGTTGCACTCATATTTTTCATCTGTTCACTTTGCTGTGCCATATTGTTCTCCTATCAGGTTTTCCTTGCTTCAGGTCTGGGGCAGCGCGTCAAAATCGCCGCCGCTTTCCATCTGGGATTCATAGATATCACGGTAGATCTCATTGGTCTCGAGCAACCGCGCATGGGTATCAAATCCGCTGATCTGCCCGTTTTCCAGCACCAGTATCTTGTCCGCATCCTGAATGGATGAGATCCGCTGGGCGATGATCAGCTTTGTCACATCGGGCAGATAGGTTTTAAAGCCTTCTCTGATCTTGCGCTCCGTAGCCGTATCCACTGCGGAGGTGGAATCGTCCAGGATCAGGATCTTCGGCTCCTTCAAGAGTGCTCTGGCAATACAGAGCCTTTGCTTCTGTCCTCCGGAAACATTACTTCCTCCCTGCTCGATATGGGTTTCATAGCCTTCCGGAAATCTGCCGATAAACTCATCGGCCTGAGCCAGCTCACAGACTCTCTTGCAATCCTCCAAGGAAGCATCCTCCCGACCCCAGCGCAGATTATCAAGAATACTGCCGGAAAACAGGGTGTTTTTCTGCAATACCACGGAAACACTGTTTCGGAGGGTTTCCAGATCGTAGGACCGGACATCTTTTCCTCCCACATATACAGTTCCTTCTGATACATCATAGATCCTGCTGATCAGATTGATGAGGGATGTTTTGGAACTGCCGGTAGGACCGATGATACCGATGGTCTGTCCGGCATCGATTGTCAGGTTAATGTGATCCAGAATGGCTTTTTCACTGGTCTGCTGATAACGGAAGGTAACATCCTCAAACCGGATGCTTCCGTCCGCAACCTCCGTTTCGGGATTTTGCGGATTCACAATATCGGGCTCTTCCGTAAGGACCTCGGAAATACGCTTTGCCGCAGCCGAGGACATGGTGATCATGACAAAGCTTACGGAAAGCATCATTAGAGACATCAGAACGTTCATGCAATAGGAAAAAAGGCTCATCAGCTCACCGGTGGTCAGACTTCCCGCAACGATCATATGTGCTCCGTTCCAGGAGATCAGGAGGATGCATGCATAGATGGTCATCATCATAATGGGCATGTTGGAAACAACAACGTTCTCCGCCCGCACCAGCATCTTATAAATGTTTTCGTTAGCCCTGGCAAACCTTTCTTTCTCATAATCTTCTCGTACAAAGGCTTTCACCACCCGGATACCGATGATATTTTCCTGTACGCTTTCATTAAGCTGGTCATATTTTGCAAATACTTCGGTAAAATACTTCATAGCCAGTCTGATCATGAAGGAAAAAACTGCCCCTAAGAATAAAACAGCACCCAGGAATATGGATGCGATCCGGGGACTGATCATAAAGGACATGGTCATGGCAACGATCAGCGAGATCAGCGCTCTTACCGCCATTCGAAGGATCATCTGATATGCATTCTGGATATTGGTGATATCCGTTGTAAGCCTGGTGATCAGTCCCGGGGCGGAAAATTTATCAATATTGGAAAAGGAAAAGGTCTGAATCCTTTCATATAAAGAGGCGCGCAGGTTCCTGGCAAGACCCGCACTGGCCCTGGCACCGTATTTTCCACCCATCAGACCGCCAAAAAGGCCCACGCAGGCCGCTATGACCATCAGAAAGCCGAATCGTATGATATGCCCCACATCGCCCTGGTTGACGCCGCGATCGATGATGGATGCCATCATCAGCGGAATGACCATTTCCATGGCCACCTCCAGGATCATGAAAAGGGGCGTCAGGATCGACGCTTTTTTGTATTCTCCGAGTTTACTCAATATGGTTCCGATCATGATAATTCCTTTCTTATGTTATAAGTCCTAAAAGGTATCATTGCATTTTTTGGCCTTTCGGTCAAGAAAAAAAGAGAGCGATCTTTCGATCACTCTCTTTTCGTATCTATGCTGTACAATCTTAAGCTACATTAGCCATGGAAGTTAAGTACTGGAACATCTTTACTGCATCCTCACCGTCAGTGAAGGAAAGCTCCATTTCCTTAATGCTTCCGTTTACGTAGGTTTCAGCCAGAACATTCAGGCTTTCTTCTTTATTCAATGCCAGCTGGCTTCCATCCTCACGTACCAACGCAACATCACCGTTGCACTCAGATACTACCTCGAAAAAATGTTTTGTGTCGTTAATGTTATAAATCTTCATCTCTTTTTCCTCCTCTTCTTTTCTCTACACTCTCTCTTGTCTACGTCCCCTATTATGCACTACCTGAAAAAGAAGGACAAGACCCCTTTTATACAAAAAGACCAAAAAATACTCTTTTCTTTTGTGCAGTTTGTATAGAAAACGGCCGAAACCCCAGAAATCGGGTCCCGGCCGGAACGCTCAGCATATAAATGTAATGATCAGGAAAGATAGATACGGGAAATAGCCAGTCGAAGTTCTTCCTCTTTAATAGGTTTGGAGATAATCTCGGTAAATCCGCACTCCGTGAAGATCTGCTTGAAATCATCGGTGATATTCGTAGTCATGACCATCAGCGGCAGCAGCTCAAAATAAGGCTCCTCGATCTGACGGATCTCCTTGGCAGTCTGTATACCGCTCTTACCCGGCATCATATGATCGATGATGGCAAAGTCAATATTCCGGGCGGAAAGCTTTTCAATGGCTTCCTGTCCCGTGGCGGCTCCCACGCTTTCGATGCCGTAGCCCTTTAAGATCGCGGAGATCAGGCGGCGGTTTTCCTTGCGGTCGTCCACAACCAGAGCTCTGACCTTTTTCCCTGCCATACGCATCTGCTCTTTACTCCTCGATACGCTGATCAGGGCTTCCTGCTGATCCCGGTTCTTTTGCTTCACCATCATAAGGGTTTCTTCATCGGCAACTTCCTGCAGGAAGGTGACGGTATAGCAGGTCTGCTTCGACTCCTGCTCCTGGCTCACGTTCCGGATCTGACCGTTTACGGTTCCGATGACATTCTTGGCCAGCGCAATGCCCAGATTGGGGTTGCGCTGCAGTTTTTCGCTAAGGTCTTCGGAACAGAGGATCTTACAGATCAATGTGATATTCTGGCCTTTCCTTGCGGTGATCCCTTTATCATAAGTAACGCTCAGTGTAACATTGCCCTGCTCCGTAAGCAGCAGAAAATCCGAAAGGATATTGACGATCACCAGCCGGATCCTGTCATGATTGCCTTTTAATTCTGCCGGCAGATCATAATCAACGTTTACAACCAGAGTCTTTTCCTTCCCCCGGATCAGGCCCTGCACCGTCTGATTAATGGAAAGGAACAGGCCCTTTACATTATATTCTTCAATTCCTTCGTCTTCGTGTTCCGTGGAAACCGGCGGCAGGGCCGCTCCTTTGCCCGCTTCCTTTTCACCCCTCTCAAACAGAGATGCATTCAGCATCTTATCAATACCGTCGATGAGGAAATACAGGCCAATGGTAATGGATACGTAGCCGATCACCATGGGCAGAAGCTCTTCGTAGCACTGCCGCAGTGTATCCGGTACTATCTGGTTTGAAGAGTGGTAAAGATCCAGAAAACTTACCGCCTCCACAAATACCATGGAAATAAAACAGTTTCTTGCTGCGGATAAGAAAAACTTCTTGTCCAGATACAGGACGCTGAATACCGGCACCAGTAAAAACAGCATATTCACATTTACAATGGGATTCAAACCTGTGACGCAGACCAGGATCTCCATGCAGGTAAGGATGACATTCCTCACCAGCCTGTCATCATAGAATCGCTTGCAGAACACTGCCGGCATACAGGATAAGAAGAAAAACAAAATACAGATCTGCACTACTTCCTTGACGGAAAAGTAATTGCGATCGGTAAAATAGAGCATGATCACGATGGGACATACGATCAAAAATGCCAGCTGACATCTGCACAGTATGGAATTTGCACGGCTGATATGCTGTTTCATCATATCAGCTCTTTCATTTGAAGGATTCAGATTCATATAATATATTCTATACTTTCCAAGGAATAAAAAAAAGATATTTTTTCATTTGACAAACCAATACTTCTCTGATACAATAGCTTTTGGTTTGAAAAACTGCTGCTATAGCACAGGCGGTAGTGCGCATCCTTGGTAAGGATGAGGTCACCAGTTCGAGTCTGGTTAGCAGCTCTTTCAAAGTAAGGTCCGTAAGCGATTGCTTACGGGCTTTTTTCTTTCTCTATTTTATCATAGGAGGCAGATTCGTCAAGCAGATTTATGGTTTACATAACTTCTACAGCAGCTCGCTGCGCAGCTTGTTTTTGATCCTGGATAAGGCGTTATCCGTTGACTTGGCATCTCTTCCCAGGACTTTTGCGATCTGGGTGTA
This sequence comes from Lachnospiraceae bacterium, assembly GCA_024685005.1. GTDB lineage: Bacteria > Bacillota > Clostridia > Lachnospirales > Lachnospiraceae > RGIG7926. The sequence continues at coordinate 4,079 of JAIKWF010000009.1, read as the reverse complement.
GTTCATGCCCGTCAGTTTCAAATCAAGTACCTGCTTTTCCATAGGGCTGAGCTGCTCCTGTATCACTTCATAGATCCTGGCCACGTTTTCCCGGTCGATCATCAGTTTCTCCGGATCCAGGCTGTCTGATGCCTCTAATACGGAAAGCAGATCCTGCTGGGAGTCCTCTCCTGTCCCTTCATTCTTGGAAAAGGATACATACGTATTCAGTGGGCCGTGTTTTTTCCGGTTGGCGGTCTGCACTGCCGTATACATCTGTCTGGAAATGCACAGCTCCGCAAAGGTCTTAAACTGGGCATCTCTTCCGAAGTCATAGTCTCTGATGGCCTTCAGTAGGCCGATCATACCCTCCTGGATCAGATCATCTGTTTCTCCGCCGATTATGAACATGGAGCGTGCCTTGATCCGTACCATTTCTTTATATCTGGTAAGGAGGGCGCTTTCCGCTTCCTTGTCACCGTCGCGGATATCGCTAAGGAGCTGTTCGTCTGTATAGTTTTCCCGGTCTTTATTATCGGTCATATCCTGTCCTCGTATTTATGTCGCATATGAAAATTTGCCTGATCGAAATCAGGCAAATTCACGCTGGCGAAGGATCTCGTATCCTAAAACGCCTGCTGCTACAGATGCATTCAGGGAATCGATATCCCCTTTCATGGGGATGGCGGCGGTCAGGTCGCAGTGCTCTTTTACCAGGCGGCTGACGCCCTCTCCTTCAGAGCCGATCACAAGGCCGATGGAGCCCTTCAGATTCTGACGGTACATCAGCTCTCCCTCCATATCGGCACACACGAACCAAAGCCCTTCTTTTTTCAGGTCTTCCATACAGCGGGTCAGGTTGGTCACCTTTGCCACAGGTACGTAGTTCAGGGCTCCCGCAGAGGTTTTTGCCACGGTGGCTGTCAGCCCCACTGCCCTGTTCTTGGGAATGATGACGCCATGGGCTCCCACCTGGTTGGCGGTTCTGATAATGGCTCCCAGATTGTGGGGATCCTCTATTCCGTCCAGCAAAAAGATGAAGGGATCTTCTCCTTTATCCTTTGCTGCCTGCAGGATATCCTCCACCTGGGCATAATCATAGGAAGCCGCATAGGCAATAACGCCCTGGTGTTTTCCGCTTTCGGAGATCTGGTCCAGACGCTCTTTGGTCACAAAGCGCACCATGATATCCCGTTTTTTTGCTTCCCTTTTAATGGTGCTTACAGGGCCGTCATTGCAGCCGTCCAGCACAAAGATCCTGTCGATGGATCTTCCGCTTCGAATGGCTTCTGTTACGGCATTTCTGCCTTCTATAATTGATTCTTCGTATCTCATATCCGTCCTCTGTCTATTTTTCTGCGTCAACGGCATCCATACCTTTTTTGATCAGCTCCAGAATGCGCTCTGTCTGCTCCTGCAAAAACAGATATCCCATCAGTGCTTCCAGCCCCGTTGCCTTTCGGTAGTCGGAGACCTTTGCGTTTTTGGGCATGGTATAGGACTTGGCATTGCGGCCCCGTCTGTAAACAGATGCCTCTTCCTCGGAAAGCTCCGGCAGGATGGTATCTGCCATCAGTGCCTGGGCTTCGGCTTTTACATAGGTACTCTTCTTTTTGTGCAATTGGTTAACCGCTTTATTCGCCTGCTGTACCAGGATCGTTCGGATCACAAGGTCAAAGATGTTATCACCCAGAAATGCCAAAGTAAGCGGTGAGTAACTTTTTACATCTTTTTTTTCGATCTCAAAATAGGATGCGATCTGTCCGGCCAGTTCGTTTTGCTCTAAGCCCATGGCTGTTGCTCCTTACTCACGTTTCCACTTAACGCCTTCTCTGGTATCCTCTAAGATGATGCCCTTTTCCTTCAGCAGATCCCTGATCTCATCGGCTCTGGCAAAGTTCTTGTCTTTTCTGGCCTGTTGTCTCTGGCTGATCAGGTCCTCGATCTCTTCATCCAGAATCTCTTCCTTCTCTTCCATGATCAGTCCCAGTACATCCGTCAGTTTCACCAGAATATCATACAGGCTTTGCAGATAGGATGCATCTCTCTCCTCTTTCAGCTCGTTGTTGATAAATTTCACCAGCTCAAATACAGCGGAGATGGCATCCGCGGTATTGCAGTCATCCTCCATGGCCTTTTCGAATCCTGCCACATACTCTGCTGCCTTTTTCAGGCCCTCTTCTTTCAGGGATGCGTCCATCAGGCCGTCTTTTTTGTTAGCGATTGCAAACTTCAGGCTGGAAGCGCAGCCTTTGATCCTCTCAAGAGAATTCTTTGCAGCTTCCATGAGATCTGCGGAAAAGTTCAAGGGGCTTCTGTAATGTGCGGAAAGCATAAAGAACCGCAGTACCTGCAGATCATATTTTTCCGAGATGTCTCTTACGGTAAAGAAATTCCCCAGAGACTTACTCATCTTTCGGTTGTCTATATTTAAGAAAGCATTGTGCATCCAGTAGTGGGCAAAAGGCACGCCGTTGGATGCCTCTGACTGGGCGATCTCATTTTCATGATGGGGAAAGATCAGATCTTCACCGCCTGCATGGATATCAATGGTATCTCCCAGATAGTGCTTGCTCATTACGGAGCACTCGATATGCCAGCCGGGACGTCCCTGGCACCAGGGCGACTCCCAATAGGGCTCTCCTTCTTTTTTCGGCTTCCAAAGAACGAAATCCAGAGGATCTTCCTTCTGATCCTCTCCTGTTACCAAAAGCGCTCTTCCGCCGCTTTGCAGGTCGTCCAGATTCTTATGGGAAAGCTTTCCGTAGCCCTCAAAGCTTCTGGTACGATAATATACGGTACCATCCGCTGCCACATAGGCATGACCTTTATCAATGAGGGTCTGTATCATATCGATCATACCGCCGATCTCTTCCGTAGCCTTGGGGTGTACGGTTGCAGGCTTTACATTCATGCCCTGCATGTCTTTTTTGCACTCTTCGATGTAGCGCTCACTGATGACGGAAGCGTCCACGCCCTCCTCATTGGCAGCCTTGATGATCTTGTCATCCACATCCGTAAAGTTGGACACGTAATTTACTTTGTAGCCCTTATATTCCATATATCTGCGGAAAGTGTCGAAGACGATCATGGGTCTTGCGTTTCCGATGTGGATCAGATTGTAGACCGTAGGGCCGCAGACATACATGGAGATCTCGCCCTCCCGGATGGGTTTCAGTTCCTGTTTGGATTTGGTCAGTGTATTATAAATTTGCATTTGTGTTTATCCTTTCTGTGGGTTGTCGGCGCAATGATACGAATCAGCTTCGGCCCGGACACCCGGGGCAGCCTCCGGCACTTGATGCCATGGGGCATCCCGCCCGTACTCCTGAATCGTAGGATACAACCTCTTCCGTATATATGGAAGGCTTGATCAGCATACAAATGGCCTGGGAACTGATCCCTTCCATTTTTCCCGTAAAGCCAAGTCCTTCTTCCGTGGTGGCTTTTACATTCACCTGATCTGTGCTGATGCGAAGGCCCTTTGCGATATTCTCCCGCATCTCATCGATGTAGGGGCGCATCTTCGGCTTCTGGGCAATGATGGTGGCATCGATATTCTCGATCAGATATCCTTTTTCCTCTATCAATTCTCCCACCTTTGCAAGGAGCTTCATACTGGAGATGCCTTTGTAAGCATCGTCTGTATCCGGAAAATGTTTGCCGATGTCTCCCAGCGCCGCTGCCCCAAGCAGGGCATCCATAATGGCATGGAGCAGAACATCCGCATCCGAGTGGCCTACAAGGCCGTATTCATAGGGGATCTTCACGCCTCCTATGATCATGTCCCGGTCCGGTCCCAATTTATGTACATCATATCCCATTCCGATCCGCATATTGTCTTCCTTTCCTTCGCCGGCTATCTCCGACAGCATTCATTCTACCCGATGTGCCGGTGCCCGTCAAATACGGTGAAACTGAAAAAAGCCCGAAAGGCAACTGCCTTCAGGCTTTTACGAGTAGCGAGGGAGGGATTTGAACCCCCGACACCACGGGTATGAACCGTGTGCTCTCGCCAACTGAGCTACCTCGCCATAAAATATGGGACCTATAGGGCTCGAACCTATGACCCTCTGCTTGTAAGGCAGATGCTCTCCCAG